>NZ_JAEMGT010000157.1:0-2836 GCF_017655185.1 Rahnella sp. ChDrAdgB13
CGGGTAACCGGCGCGCATGAAGATGACGCGATCCCCTGCTCTGTCGAAGCCCACGACGTGTACCACAACGCCCCGCCAATCCTTGTAGTACCGGTCCAGCTTCTGTGTTTTGTCAGACATGAAGTCACCTCGGCAGCGCGATCAGCGAAATGCTTTTCCCACCAGTCAGCGAATGAGCTATTGCAGATGAGTTGGCCACCGCTGATCACAACCTCGCTCGAGAGAAACTGATCAGCGCCAGCAATCTGACTTTTGTTTTTATCAGCCATATCAGCCTTCCCTTTTCTGCTGTGATTTCATGCCTGCACGGCGGCACACATTCCAGTAACGCTCAACCACGGAGCGGCTCTTTAGGCTGTGGTTGTTCGGTTTGCCGGGCTCACGTACTATTCGGACATACACGAACGGGCACGCTGCGATGCATTTGAATTGCACTGTTGGTCGAACGCGGTTTACACTGTTCATGCGTTAATTACTCCACACGTTTAGTTAATGCACTCGACGCCCGAGGCTGCACACTTCGGGCGTCACCCTCTCCAAAAAGCAATTCAGTCACTACCATGATCTCCGCAACCAAACTCTGAACCCGATAGCCCTTAATTCTCATGCGCTTGCTTTCGTCACGATCCAGCACACCATCAGCTGTGAATTCGTTGTGCGCCTTGGCGAACTGACCGAGCGCAGTCAGCAAATCATTAAATTTGATCAGCAGCTCTTCATTGCCCATTTCCTCGATGTCAGGAAATTTGACGAAGGTGCCGCCGTTGTTCCGGCACATAGCCTCGGTAATGTCAGAACGTCCTGAAATTTGTTCCATCATTATCGCCATGCCAAATGGCACCATCTGGCCGCCAATCTGACGAACGCGGTTACTCAGAGCGTTATGGGTGCCGTCATGCGCCAGCTGTTGAGACATCGCGCCATACCCACCAGGGAACGATGTGATCAGCTTGTGCATTGCTGCTGTTATGTCGTCTGGAGCAGGAAAGTTTTTATTGTCCACAAGGTATTACCTCTTTTTGTGGTTTCTATCAGGCCGTTTGAGAAGTAGTATTCCCGTAGATATCAGGCCGTAATTGACCCTTGGTAACAGCGCCAGCAGTTTCTTCTTCAAGGCGTTGAGCAAGCGAAAAACCTGCTTTTTTGTAACCGTTGAAAACGAGCCTTAGATAACCACTGCTGCTGCCGACTTTTTTAGCCAAAGCGTTTTGCTCTGGTTTTGTTAAAGCATCCCAATAGTTTTTAATCATATGTACCTCCGAGATACATTATGCACTATTTAAATGAACCCGCAAGATACTTGTACCTATCGGGTACGCGAAGTTTAATGAGTGTATGAAGACAAGCGATGAAATCCGGCGGGATAACGCCAGGAAGCTCAGAGATAGTGCCGGAGGAAATTCGTCCTTTGCTGGCCTAATCGAACGAGAACCAACTCAAGTCAGCCGAGTGATCGGAAAGAATCCTACGAAAAAAATCGGGGATGATTTGGCACGTCACATTGAAAAGTGCTTTGATTTACCCGATGGCTGGTTAGATAAGGAACATCAGGCCACCAATATAACTTCAGCTCCGGATGTCACGGACACCGAACTCACCATCCAGATGGTGCCTGTAATTTCGTGGGTGCAGGCTGGGGCTTGGACTGAAATTGGTTATTCAGAGGTAGATTTGAGTTTATCCGAAACATATCCCTGCCCGGTCCCTTGCGGGCCGATGACCTACATCCTTCGAGTCATTGGCGATTCAATGATCGATGAGTATCGTCCAGGCGATATGATTTTCGTTGATCCTGAAGTTGCACCGGTACACGGCGATGATGTGGTTGCGCTCCTTCTCGACTCTGGCGAGACAACTTTCAAAAGACTCGTAGAAGATGCTGGGAATAAATATCTTAAAGCCTTGAATAAGGGCTGGCCTGATCAGTACATCAAAATAGGCGGCAATTGTTCAATAATTGGCACAGTTGTTTTCTCAGGAAAACCAAGGCGTTATAGAGCTTAATAAAATTATTATCACGAAACCTGCTTCGGCAGGTTTTTTTTCGCCTTGACAATGTACCCCATAGATACATAATGTATCCACAAGGAACAAGCACGACGGGAAGAACACTGGGGGTTGAGGGACTCACTTACCATCAACCCAATATGACCACAGTCCCAGTGTTCTTCCCGTTGTGATGTGTACAAGCGTACTGCACCGCAGGCGGGAGGAAGACTGGAAATCGGCTGGGCGTCCACCATAACGCCAAAACCAAAACCGAGCGGCCAGAAATAAGCAGGGGTAGCGCCCTGGTGTCACAACAGTACCCACATGAGAGCGCGTAGTTTTCTGTTGATTCTGGGGATGCAGATAGCAGTCATAGAATCATCCCAGTTCGTAAGACGCTTGCTTTGGTAATAGCGTTAACCCGAACCACGTTGGCTGGGAGGTCAGCACACAACAGGTAAGAGCATTGATTGGAACGCGCATAGAAGCTTTGTTGTCTGCGCCAGTGGCTGGGGGTGAATCCAGCACAAACCGCGCGGCGGCCAGATCGGCGCCAGGTTACGCAGTGCTCTTTCCGTTGTGGCAAGTATCAGGTGATGGCCGGGCCTATCCCGCCCGGTTGCGGTTTCGACTACCGCCGCCCGACCAGATCGACGTGGAACTCGATAATTGCTGTGTGTAGTTGCTTCGGCGGTGGCATGACTCTTCAACCATTCAACATCAGGGGGAGCGAAGATAATGTTCTGATCATGTCCACCGCCAATTTTTTCGCAGACATAGACAAGGGCCGCTGGCACCCACCCAGCACGCCCTGTGCATTACCGGCCGCCCTTGTCTATGTGTGTGA
>NZ_JAEMGT010000158.1:0-2019 GCF_017655185.1 Rahnella sp. ChDrAdgB13
TATGAGGCGATGCTGCATTTTACCTGCGGCATCATTATCTGGAATAAAATCCTATTGGGATAGGCTCTAAGTCAGCAGCGGGCAGGCGGGGAGAACTGCGCGCGCAGAACGTCGAGGTAATCTCTTGTTAAAGCTCAGCTAGAATTTCTGGAGTTAGGGAAGCTCCTTTAGCAACCTGATCGTCAGCGCCCAGTTCGACGTATTTTTTTAGCACAAGCTGTAAACTTTCATCAAAAATATCATCGCTAATTGCTATCTGTGGAATGTTAGATAATGACTCTAATATCTTGTCTTTTGTGCTTAAGTATTTTATTGCGACTGTCATCGCTACGTAATACTTAATATTTGTTATGGTCTTTGTATCGGGGGTGTAATTATCTGTTTCATTTTTTAGGAATGCTTCAGTAGCCTTTATTATTAAAATCACTTTAAGATAAGTATCGATGCTAATATCCAAGCTAAATATCTTCTTATATTCTATGTCTTGGTTAATTAGAGTAGATGGACGTGCGCGTGCGCTGTCTGGCCTGAACAATACTATAGTCATCATTGCCTGCGCTAAGTATGCAATACTAATTATTTTAGATGCAGGTTTACCAAGGTTTTTGTAGAAGTTCTTCTTCCTGTCATAATAAAACCCGTTAGCTTTTAAATAATCCTCAATATTTCTATGAATTTCATCTGAGCTTCTTAGTGAGGCAGGGAGAATTGCAGTCTGGCTATTTGTCGCACGGATAATTCGGTCGCGCGCTTCTTCATTTTCTTCACAAATTATTCTAATAAGTATTGAACGCTTATCATCATCTACTTTTTCATGGTCTGAAAAATGCCGGTATATCTCATGAGACGTCTGTAAACCATTTACAATCTGAGGATCTTCAATAGTTATTTGGCTCACTGCTTTTGGTGTGATTATTGTTACCCCATTATTTAAGTACCAAAAATCATCTGAGTTGATATTGTTTAAGGTCAAGCGGATTCCAGTATTTACAGTAACACTACCTTGGTAGTCTCTTACATTTGACTCAAAAATACTTCTAGCTAATGCTCCATCATCGCTTACGAATTCATAATATTTTGTTAAAGATGCAAGGCAAATATAACTTCCTGCAACAGTACTAATTGGTTGTTCGGATATGTCAAGTGTTCGTGTGCTTGATGGTATATTCCTACTCATCTCTAATAAAGTAGATGCACCAATGAAATTGAATTCAAAGTTTGCTCCACTAAATAATTTATTTATATCATCACGAAGTTTTAATGATTTGTCAGATACATTAACATGTATTTCTGTATCTATGCCCTGAGTTGCGTAGAAGAATCTAATCACAATGGTCGGGAAGGTTTTGGCAAGTTTTGAATATGCATTTCTAAAAATTAAAACCTTCTCTAAAAGTAGCTCATTGTATCTCTGCTTGAATTTAGTAACGTCATTAGCTAAGTTAAATAAATCTTGGATGGTTTCACGAAATTTTGTGATGGCATCTTCTTTAAAAGTAGGTGAGGTTTTAGATTGAATAATTATTAATTCAATGTGATTTTTTCTCATCTGTACGTTTAATTGAGTATCTTCCTTTTGCAATTCTCCATTTACAAATGTGAAAATAGAATCAATTCCGCCATCTCCGCCATTTTCAACAACACTGTAACTAATGTCATCATATGTCACATCGTAATCTTTCAAAATTTCTGAGGCTGTATACATTTCGAAAAAATCAGCGTCTGTCATTTCAATTTCTAGTTCGCTTTTTTTATCTTTAAGTATCTGCTCTAAAATGATTTGATCATTTGTTTTTTTGGCCACGATGGAATCCTTAATGTTAATGTTCCGATTTAACAACATATTCCCCCCACCACTTCATTAGTGAAATACGCTGATGTAAATATGTTGAGCGATTGTAAGCTTTCCTAACTTCATTTTTTTCACTATGCGCCAAAGCAGCCTCAATTGCGTATTCTGGCCGATCGTGAACAGTCATTCTGGTGGAACGTGAACGCAGATTCTGGTTTAACGTGAAC
>NZ_JAEMGT010000024.1:0-39067 GCF_017655185.1 Rahnella sp. ChDrAdgB13
GTACGGATTACCTGAGGAAGTCGGCGACGAGGGGAGCTTTTATCTAAATCCGATTTATTCAACAAAGCCCTGGCCTGGATGCTGGATCATCCAAACTCGTAGAACAAAGTACAGTAAAGATGCATTTAGGCAATTAAGGGAGCTTTTAGCCAGATTCTGAGTGAGCCATAAGAGTCATTTGTGGTAGGATTTTTAGAAAATTGAGCAAGGCGGATTTCGCTCAAAATTTCCTTTGTACAAGTTACAGCGACTGCTGTTCATACAAGAGAGTTGAGTATCGCCTGATAATTGTATAACGAGTGAGCTATAAAAATGAAAGTGACTGATACAGACGTTATTGGTGTGAAGTTAGTTGAACCTAAAGTGTTTGGTGATGAACGTGGATTCTTTCTTGAGACTTTCCAGCAAGACCGCTATCGGGAAATGTTGGATATTGATCTGGATTTTGTTCAGGACAATCATTCACGATCCTCCCGCAATGTCCTTCGTGGCTTGCACTTCCAGACGTCAAAACCGCAGGGTAAACTTGTACGTGTAGTGCGAGGTGAAGTATTCGATGTCGTAGTTGATATTCGTCCTGAGTCCGCAACATTTGGCAAGTGGGTTGGTGTCCATCTTTCAGAAAGTAATAAGAATCAACTATGGGTACCACCCGGCCTTGCCCATGGATTTGTTGTGATTTCAGACTTCGCCGATTTTGAGTATAAATGCACTGATTACTATGATCCGAAAAATGAAGGTTGCTTGATCTGGAACGATCCGGAAGTTGGGATTCAGTGGCCGGTTAGTGAACCCTTGCTCTCTGCAAAAGATGCATTGGGTCAAAGTTTTTCAGAACTTTTTAAGATTTGATTTGCTTTCAAAGGCCTTGGGCTTTGGCTTGAGGCATTAATACAAGAACACTATAAAATTCTATAGGTACTATAACCAAATGAAATTATTGATCGTAGGATGCGCGGGCCAGGTTGGTAAAGAATTGGCGCGACGAGCTCCGGCTGAATGGGAGGTAAAAGCTGTTGACAGGCAAGAGCTTGACATTACCGATCACCGTAAAGTAATGAGTGTTGTCAGCGAGTTACGCCCTAACGCGATTATTAATGCTGCTGCCTATACTGCTGTCGATCGTGCAGAATCTGAACGTGAATTTGCCTATTTAATCAATAGCACAGGCGCTGAAAATTTGGCAATTGCAGCGCAAAAGGTTGATGCTTCTTTTCTACATATATCGACTGACTATGTTTTTTCTGGAGACCATGAGGGATGCTATGTGGAAACAGATCTCACAGGGCCTACCGGAGTTTATGGCGCAAGCAAATTGGCCGGTGAACAAGCTGTTGCCATGGCTTGCAAAAAACACATTATTTTGCGCACTTCATGGGTGTTCGGTGAATATGGCAACAATTTCGTAAAGACCATGCTGCGACTGGCGAAAGACAGGGAGCAATTATCTATTGTTGGGGATCAATTCGGTAGTCCAACTTATGCCGGAGATATTGCGGAAACTCTGATTGCAATATCCGGTCAACTGAAAACTGAAGACGAACGTTGGGGCGTGTATCACTATTCAGGGTATCCTTATACATCGTGGGCAGGTTTTGCAGCAGAAATCTTCACCTCAGCTACAAAGCATTCAGTTCTCGCTAAATCGCCTTCTATACTAAATATTAAAACTTTTGAATACCCGACGCTTGCCAAACGCCCTTCCAATTCCAAACTTGATTGTGCCAAGTTATTGAAAAAGTTCAATATTGCACCAAGTGATTGGCAAAAAGCACTTGAAAATATCAATGCGTACAATGGGTGAAATCAGTAAATTGATTCAGGTAAATTTCAAGGTGTCAATTAATTTGAGTTGAGTTTTTACAAACCTCAGCTCAAAGAAACTGTTAACTTTCAAATGTGAAGCAAAAAGAGAAGTCTATGAATCCTCATTTAGGAAAACCCACTTCACTGCTTTCGCTATTTAATAGCGCGTGGAATAATAAAAATTTAATATTACAGATGGCTAAGCGTGAAATTATTGGCCGGTATCGTGGTTCAGTGATGGGGGTCTTATGGTCATTCATCAACCCAATTTTTATGCTGGTTGTATATACGTTGGTGTTCTCGGTTGTTTTTAAAGCCCGCTGGGGCACTCAGTCTGCTGGAAATGAATCTAAAGCCGATTTTGCGATTATTCTCTTCGTCGGTTTGATCATCCACACACTGTTAGCTGAAATGCTCAGTCGTGCCCCTTCGATGATTTTAAATAATGTAAATTATGTTAAAAAAGTAGTTTTCCCTCTTGAAATACTACCTATAGTCGCGCTGGGTAATGTGCTTTTCCATAGTTTTGTTAGCACATTTGTGTTGTCTGCGGCTTTTGTAATATTTAACGGTTATCTCCATTGGACTATAGTTTTCTTTCCATTAGTCCTGTTCCCTTTGATTTTACTGACGCTGGGTTTAACTTGGTTTCTTGCCTCATTAGGGGTGTTTATCCGTGATGTTAGTCAAACCATTTCGATTGTAGTCACTGTACTAATGTTTCTTTCCCCAGTGTTTTATCCCATTACAGCTGTGCCTGTTGCAATGAGAAAAATAATTTTACTTAACCCATTGACATTTATTATTGAGCAAGGGAGATCCGTCATTATTTGGGGGAAATTACCTGATTTTATGGGGCTGGCAATATATTCCTTGATTGCAGTTTTCATTATGTGGTTAGGGTATGCCTGGTTCCAAAAGACTAGAAAAGGATTCGCAGATGTCCTCTGATGATTTTGCAATTAGAATTGAAAATGTTGATAAATGTTTCCAGGTGTATGAAAGTCCTGCGCGCAGGCTTAAGCAATTCGTTATGCCTAAAATTGACCGTAAATTAGGGAAAGAGGCACGTATCTATCATCAGGACTTCTGGGCGTTAAAAGATGTGTCTTTTAATTTACCTCGTGGCCAGACAATGGGGATTGTTGGCCAAAATGGTTCTGGTAAGTCCACACTCTTGCAAATAATTGCTGGGACTTTAACGCCGACAGCGGGAAATATAGCTGTCAATGGTCGCGTTGCAGCCTTACTGGAACTGGGGGCAGGTTTTAATTCCGATTTCACAGGTCTGGAAAATGTTTATTTAAATGCTTCACTCTTGGGGTTATCTAAAGAGGAAACTGAAAATAAATTAGATGATATATTATCTTTCGCAGACATTGGCGATTTTATCAACTCTCCGGTCCGTTCTTATTCGAGTGGAATGTTGGTCCGCCTTGCATTTGCCGTTCAGGCGCAAATAGACCCAGATATTCTTATTGTTGATGAGGCCCTGGCGGTTGGAGATGCGAAATTTCAGGCAAAATGTTTTTCGCGACTGAAAAGGCTTAAACAGGACGGTACTTCAATTCTTTTTGTATCACATGCAACAGAGCAAATTGTCACCCATTGTGATAGTGCATTGCTGTTAGACCATGGGGTGGTACAAGTTCAGGGTAGCCCTAATGATGTTGTTAACAGGTATTTGGATGTTCTTTTTGGTAAGAAAAACGGCTCATCGATTAGAAAAGATCAAGATGATAAACTTGAGAAGGCTGTTTCCCGCGAAGTTCAAATTCGGGACCGGGAATCGAAATCTAATCTCTCACCTGGAAGCTTCAGCTCATTGTTGACGGGAGAATACTCAGAACGCCCTAACTATAATCCGTCAGAGTACCGATGGGGAGACCGTGCAGCGGAACTGATAGATTTTTACATCTGTCAGGATGGTGAAGATTATCCAAGCACCGTTACTCCCGGAAAAGAATTAACCTTGGCTATTAAAGTAAGATTTCATGATGTTGTTGTGAGGCCAATATTTGGTTTCGCAATTAAAACTAAAGAAGGCGTGACAATCTATAATACGAATAGTGAATGGCAATCTGTAGACTTGGTTGATGTGGCGGAAATTAATACTGAAATGATGGTTTCTGTTACATTGCCGATGATGGTGTATGAGGGTGATTTCTTTATCTCTGTCGGTATTGCCAGTAGTTCTCTTGATGGTGAAATCATACCGCATGACCGCCGGTATGATTCAATACACTTGGCTGTCGGGCCTGTAAAATCTTTCACTGGCTTAGCCAATTTGAATGCGAGAATAAATTTTGAAACAGAATAACATACATGAAATTTTATTAAATAATGATTTCTTTATTGATAAAACGACCAATGTTTGGCGTCCTGTTGAATTGCCATCTTTTGCATATAATGACGGTGATGAGGCTGAGAATTACGTATTGAAGTCCGTTACCGAATCAGTTGATGTGAGCATTAATTCAAAAGAGCTGTCAGATAAGATGAAGGATTGGCCATCCACTTATCATCTTTCCTCTAGACGCTCGAATTTACTGCGTCCTTTTGAGCAATGGTTGAAGGGCAAAAAGGTTCTTGAAATAGGTTGCGGTTGCGGTGCAATAACGCGTTTTTTAGGAGAGAGTGGCGCTGATGTTGTATCGGTAGAAGGGAGCCTTCGACGTGCTCAAATTGCAAGAGCACGAACCCGAGATTTGTCTAATGTTGACGTTATTTGTGCACCGAGTGATATTATACCAGACATTGGTCATTTTGACGCAGTTATACTTGTAGGTGTATTGGAATATGCGCGAGTATTTCTTGGACGCGATGGCCAAAAAACCCTTCTAGATTCATGTCGTGACAGAATGACTGAGTCGGGCAGGCTTTTCGTCGCAATTGAAAATAAATTAGGTATAAAGTATTTCTCCGGTGTCAATGAAGATCATGTAAACTTGCCAATGTTTGGTATCAACAACTCTTACACTGAAGAAAGCGTCGTTACTTTTGGCCGTAGTGAACTTAAAGCTGTATTAGCTAATTCAGGTTTTTTGCATAACGAAGAATTTTTGCCGCTTCCTGATTATAAATTACCCGTTAGCATCATTTGTCCTCGTGGATGGAAAAACTTTTCATCACAATTCTCGCAACTGGCAATCGAAAGTGCACATCAGGACCCCCAGAAAAATTCAGAAAATTATTTTTCAATTGAGGAAGGCATTTATAACATCTGGAATAATGATCTCGCGGCTGATTTGAGTAACTCTTTTTTAATGATAAGCAGTCAGGTAAAACCTGATGAGGGAATTATTGATAATACGATTGCTGCTTATCATTTTTCAGATGGTAGAGCTAATGAATTCAAAAAAACAACAATTTTCCAAACAAATTTAGATGATGAATTAGTTGTGCTTACCAGTGGTGGTGATGTTTCAATTCCATCATCAGTTAATGAACATTCAATTGTTGAAAGTGGCGCTTTCCATGACGGAGAGAGTTTATGGCTTTCCCTCGTTCATACTGTTAACAAACCCAACTGGACAATTCAAGCTATCGTTTGCTGGTCCAGTATATGGATTAATGAAATACAAAAGCGAGCTAGTCTTTCTAACGAATTCAATAGCCTGACGGTTTTGCCTTCTGATTTTTTGGATGCAATGCCATTTAATTTTATTACATTAGATAATGGTGATAAGAAACTTTTTGACCAAGAGTGGAATTCACCTGCTGAGATTACTCTGGGATATATAGTCTTCAGAGGGATTTTCCATTCTCTATTAAGATTGACGTCAATTTCATTTAGCCCGTCATATCGTGGCGAAAGTATTGCTGATTTTTCGTTATTAATTATGAATGCTATAGGCTTTAACTGTGACGACGATTTAAAAAATATCTGGCTGGATGCAGAAGCAGATTTCCTGGCATCTGTTCAGTCTAAAGATTCTGTTGCAATACTCTCTGTTCTTAAAGAGGTAAAATTAAATGTCAGAAGGGATTCTGCAAAGGCTATTGTCAACGACTTAAATAATGCAATTGAAGAACAGAAACATTTACAGAAGCATATTGCAGAACTGCTTACTGTAGCTGATGAGCGCGCAAGCGTAATTCAGTCACTTGAATTAGATATTGCCGGTAAAGAGATGACTATTAAAACATTAGAAGATACGAACAGAGTAAATGTTGATAAATCAAATAATTCTCAATTAGAATTGCTGGATAAAATATCTTTACGTGATCAACAACTCGCTGAACTTTATAATGATGCTGCTCTCAATGAGCAGCTTTTGGGCCAATCCCGCCATGAAAATTTTTTATTGCAACAGCAACTAAATGGTATTTACGATTCAACCAGTTGGAAATTTTCAGCCCCTATTCGTGTGATTTCAAGACGAACCCCTTCTTATTTGCGCAATCCAGCGCGCCTGATTTTTAGAAAATTTTTCTATATTGGACAGAAAGTTAAAGTTAAGTCGGGCCAGGCTGTGCAGAACATTACACGCCCTGTAAAAATGCTCGCTACAAGAGTGAACCAGCGCAGTAGAACATACGCACAGCGTGTTTATCATGCACTGCCAGATAGATATAAGCTTAGTGCTTTAAAAGTTGCGATGAAATTAAAACCAGAATGGTTCTATGACCATCCATCTTTCATGCGTACGAACGACAGCATTGCAGGGTTTAGGCAGGCTAAAACTGACTGGATGGTAGATATTAATGCCTGCAGAGACAATTTTAAAGGAACACCTGGAAAGGTCGCTGTACATTGCCATATATTTTATCATGATCTAATAAACGAGTTTAGCGACCATCTTTCAGCTATTCCATTCTTATTTGACGTTTATGTTTCAGTTACAACTGAGGAAGGAAGAGAGGTTTGTACTAATGCGCTGAAGCAAATAAAAAACATTTCGAATCTATATGTTGAAATTGTACCGAACCGCGGTAGAGATATTGCTCCGATGTTCTGTCAGTTTGGTGAACGGATAAAGGAATACGATTATGTCTGTCATATACAGAGCAAAAAGTCTCTCTATAACGGTGGGACAACATTGGGATGGCGTGAGTACTTGTTTAATGCTCTTTTAGGTACAGAAAAAAATATAAATCGTATTTTTGGGTTATTCCAAGATAATCCTTCGGTAGGTATCATCTTCCCCCAAGCTTTTGTTCAGGTCCCGTATCCGGCATTTACATGGTTGGCTAATAAACGAGATGGTGCAATGCTTTGTCAACGCATTGGTATACCGATGCCTGAAAGTTATTACCATTTCCCTGCGGGTTCCATGTTTTGGGCAAAAATGTCAGCAATGAAACCTCTTTTTGACCTGAATCTTAAATGGGAAGAATTCCCTGAAGAATTAGGCCAAACTGATGGTACATTAGCGCATGCGCTGGAGAGGATGCTCGGGATTGTACCAACATCTCAAAACTATCAGTCAATTATTATTAAAGACCATAGCAGTCCTTCTTGGTCACCATTCCGCTTTGATCAGCAATATTTAAATCGTGCAGATGAAACTTATAGCCATTTGATCAGAGATTCCAAAACTAAAGTTATAGCATTCGATATTTTTGATACATTACTTGTTCGTCCATTACTCGTTGCTGACCATACTAAAGAAATCATTCGTCAGAAGTTGGATGAGGCTGAGGGTAAGCTCTTTGCTAATTTCCGAGCAATAGCAGAGGTTAATGCACGTAATATTAAAGGGAAAGATATTTCCATCTCTGATATATATGAGCAGTTTGGTTTACTAACTAAACTGTCTGTTGAGAAATGTGCTGAAATCCAATGCATTGAGGAAAATGTTGAATTAGAATCAGTATCACCTCGAAAAGATATGATACACCTCCTCAATAAATCCAAAGAGTGGGGCAAACGTGTTGTTCTCATCAGCGATATGTTTTTATCGATACAAACTATCAAAACAATGTTAAAGCTCAATGGGATTGATAATTATGATCGCCTATACCTTTCCTCAGATTTGGGCATAAGGAAAGATACCGGACAACTCTATTCATTCATGCTTGCTGAAGAAGGCGTGAAGGGTGAGGAAGTTGTTATGTTTGGTGATAATGAGCGTTCCGATTTGCAACTGCCTTGTGATGAGTTCAAATTGCGTGCGTTACACATACTCCGGGCTGCAGACCTCGCTAAATCTTTGCCTGAATATGAGACTCTTGTTCGACCAGAAGTTTATGAGGACAATCTCAATAGAGAATTGACCATTGGGATGTTAGTCAGAGAAAATCTGAATAAATGCTATAATTTTGATGCTAATGATATTGCTATATTTTCATCTATCCCTCGTCAACTTGGCTTTAATCTCGTGGGGCCGACAATATCAGCATTTTGCGCATGGCTTGCTAAGAGAGCAAAAGCACGAAATGTGACGGACCTGTATTTCCTTGCTCGTGAGGGTAAGCTAATCAAGCAAGTTTATGATGCATGGTCCAAAACAGTTGATGATGCACCAAATAGCCACTATCTACAGGTTTCTCGCAGAGCGGTTAATGTACCGAATATTGCGTCATTCGAAGATATTTGTGCAATCGCGATGTCTAACTATTATCCTAATAAAGTACAGAGCTTTTTCTACGAACGGTTTGGTTTAGAACTTTCAGATGATCGTTGGAATGAGATTTATGCTTCAGGTGTCTGGAATAAAGGTACTTTACTCCAGGTAAAAGACGGGGATTTGTCTGCTATTAATGAATTGTTACATGTTCTTACACCTGATATTTTGGCTGAGGCTTCAGCTGAAAAGAATATACTTTTACAGTATTTAGACTCTGTTGGTCTTACCAGCAGCGAAAATGCGGCGGTAGTGGATGTGGGATATTCTGGTACGATCCAAAAATCTATAAATAAATTACTACCTGGTCCGATTCACGGATTCTATTTCGCTACTGCACATAACATCCGCGATACTATGCCTGACAATGCATTTGCTGAAGGTTGTTATGTTGAATTGGGTCAGGCTATAAATACTGGTTCCCGCATATTCAGTAACAGTTTCTGCTTAGAGCAATTATTAAGCGCTAATGATCCACAGGTGACGAAGTATGTCTTTGATGAAGATAATTTATTCAAACCATGTTTTAAGGTTTTAAGTGAAGCGGAATTGTCTACTCAACTCACCCGGAATGCGTTGCAAGAAGGTGCAATGGACTTCGTATATCAGTCTGTTGATATTAAAAATAAATTTTACAATAGCTTTGAACCTTCGGTAGAGATTGCTGATGTACTGTATGCTGATTTCATTGAAGCAACACTTAAAAATAAGAACAGTGTTCTGGAAAAAATGGTTCTTGATGATGACTATTGTGGACGAGGTTTGATCAACTGAATTCTTGGATCTCTTTTCGAAAGTCTGCCCTGTGGGGCAGACTTTTTCTCAATATCAGAATAAGGTTATCCCAATATGCAGGATCATGAAATCGCAGTTATGATGTGCACTTATAATGGTGCACCATATTTGCTATCTCAACTAGAGTCTATTGAAAATCAATCTGTCAATAATGTACATATTTACATATCTGACGATGGTTCTTCCGACGAAACCTGCGCAATAGCTCGTTCATTTATTAACTGCTCCCACTTAAAGGGCACACACTTAAAAGGTCCAAAACGCGGTTTTGTAGAAAACTTCATGCATATGATCAACAATGAAAAAATATGCGAGAAGTATTATGCCTTTTCTGATCAAGATGACGTCTGGAAATCTGACAAGCTGGAGCGGGCGATTAATTGGCTTTCTGAGATCCCTGATGATGTGCCGGCGCTGTATTGTTCCAGAACAACATTGACGGATGCTCACGGAAAAATCATCGGGGCTTCCCCTAACTATAAGCGTCCTCCTTCTTTCGCAAATTCAATTCTTCAAAATATTGCCAGTGGAAATACGATGGTTTTCAATCATAAGGCCAGAGAGCTTCTTGCTCTGGCTTATGGCATTCCTATGGTTGCGCATGACTGGTCGCTCTATCAGATTGTCAGCGGATGTGGTGGGAAAGTTTTTTTTGACACTATTCCTACTGTACTTTATCGGCAACACCATAATAATGTTATCGGCAATAGTATGGGGTTGGGTAAGCGACTACAAAATTTTTTGCAGGCTCACAGTGGGAGAGCGGCTATCTGGAATAATATGAATTTTGAAGTGCTGAACAGCGTCAGTCGGTACCTTACGCCGGAGTCTACGGCGACTCTGCACGACTTTAAAGACATCAGGAATAGTAGCCTCTCAATGAGGTTAAAACTGATGAAAAGTTCCGGTATCTATCATCAACAGGCCATCGGCTATTTCACCACACTGACTTATGTGCTGCTGAATAAAATATAAGACTGGTATAAATAGTGAAAATCATCGCTTCTTTAGTGCTCTATAAACACCAGTATGCGGATATTGAGCCAACGATTAACTCATTGATTAATGAGGAAACTATCTCAAAAATTGTCATTGTCGATAATGGCGGGGAATGCCGCTGGTTAAAAGACTATATTCACCCTAAAATTGAAATCCTAATTTTAAAGACCAATTGCGGTTTTGGGACTGGTCATAATGAAGTATTAAGGCGTTATGCAGACAAGTATGAGTTTACCCTGATCTGTAATCCGGACATTGCTTTCAAATCCGGCGAAGTTGACAAACTCTATCATTACAGTGCTATTAATAAGATCGGATTGAGCATCCCTAAAGTCACTTACCCAGATGGTTCCTTGCAGCATTGCTGTCGACTATTGCCGACACCGTATCAGCTTTTTGTAAGACGTTTTTTTACTCGCCTTTCCAGCGGTATTAACGAGACTTATGAACTCCATAAGGCTGATCTCACTCAAGCATTTTTCGCCCCCTCATTATCCGGATGCTTCATGCTCATAAGCAGGGATGCATTGAAGGTAACAAAAGGTTTTGATCCCCGTTTTTTCCTTTATTTGGAAGATGTCGATTTATCTCGAAGAGTCAGCCAATCAGAATTCTCTGTACGATATTGCCCTAACTCTGTTGTCGTACATGAGGCTCAGCGTTCCTCATATCAAAATAAAAAATTTATGATTTATCACGTTGTTTCTGCAATTAAATATTTCAATAAATGGGGCTGGTTCTGCGATAAAGAGAGAGCACGGCTTAACCAGAAATGTCTTAGGCAGTTACCGACTAAGAATCGAAGTTAATCAACAAGTCGTTAAAGTGTGCCTGCAAAAGCTCTTTTTCACCTGCATTCCCCACATGTTACCGGTAAAGTGAAGTCGGCCTCTGAGAAAGGCGAGGCTGGTGGTTGCCGGTATGTGCGATCAGAATATTGTTATGGCTGCAATAGGTTCACCCTTTGCCATTCTCATGTACAATGCTTGTGTTCATTTGTATAGCTCAGTGCAGTTAAACTCACTGTTAACAGGGGTTTAGACTAAAAACTGGGCGATCAACTATTTCAGACAGGAGTTGCTAATGTCCAAACAACAGATCGGCGTTGTCGGTATGGCGGTCATGGGCCGTAACCTCGCGCTTAACATCGAGAGCCGTGGTTATTCCGTTTCCATTTTTAACCGTTCTGGCGACAAGACTGACGAAGTCATCGCAGAGAATCCGGGTAAAAATCTGGTTCCGCACTACACCGTCGAAGAGTTTGTTGACTCGCTGGAAAAACCACGTCGTATCTTGCTGATGGTGAAAGCCGGTGAAGCAACTGACAAAACCATCGCATCCCTGACTCCGCACCTGGATAAAGGCGACATCCTGATCGATGGCGGCAACACCTACTATAAAGACACCATTCGCCGAAACCGCGAACTGTCTGAGCAGGGCTTCAATTTCATCGGTACCGGCGTGTCCGGCGGTGAAGAGGGCGCGCTGAAAGGCCCGTCAATCATGCCTGGCGGTCAGAAAGAAGCGTACGCACTGGTGGCGCCAATTCTTGAAAAAATCGCAGCACGTGCTGAAGATGGCGACGCCTGCGTCGCTTACATCGGCGCTGATGGCGCAGGTCATTACGTCAAGATGGTTCACAACGGTATCGAATACGGCGACATGCAGCTGATCGCAGAAGCCTATTCCCTGTTGAAACAGTCCCTGAACCTGAGCAACGAAGAGCTGGCAACCACCTTCGCTGAGTGGAACAAAGGCGAGCTGAGCAGCTACCTGATTGATATCACCAAAGACATTTTCACCAAGAAAGACGAAGAAGGTAAATACCTGGTCGACGTGATTCTGGATGAAGCGGCGAACAAAGGCACCGGTAAATGGACCAGCCAGAGCTCTCTGGATCTGGGCGAACCACTGACTCTGATCACTGAGTCTGTGTTTGCGCGTTATCTGTCTTCTCTGAAAGATCAGCGCGTTGCGGCTTCTAAAGTGCTCTCCGGCCCGGCTGTTAAACCTTTCACTGGCGACAAAGCTGAGTTCATCGAGAAAGTGCGTCGTGCTCTGTACCTGGGTAAACTCGTCTCTTACGCGCAGGGCTTCTCACAGCTTAAAGCGGCTTCTGACGAGAACAACTGGGATCTGAACTACGGCGAAATCGCGAAGATCTTCCGTGCTGGTTGTATTATCCGTGCTCAGTTCTTGCAGAAAATTACGGATGCTTACGCTGAAAACGCGTCCATTGCTAACCTGCTGCTGGCTCCGTACTTCAAAAACATCGCTGACGAATATCAGCAAGCGCTGCGTGATGTTGTGTCTTATGCTGTTCAGAACGGTATCCCGACACCAACGTTCTCTGCTGCGATCAACTACTACGACAGCTACCGTTCAGCGGTTCTGCCGGCTAACCTGATCCAGGCACAGCGTGACTATTTCGGTGCACATACTTACAAACGCACTGATAAAGATGGCGTATTCCATACCGAATGGTTGGATTAATTCGTTTAACGGTGTGTTGAAAAGTGCGCAGTTGCTTGCGTCATAAAAAAAGCCGCCAATGCATCAGCAAAGGCGGCTTTTTTGCGTCTTAAAATTGACGTTATTTCTTATGACGCTGACGCAGGTTATCAATCACCGCACTCAGGTTCAAATCCTGATCCTGCAACAACACCAGCAGGTGATAGACCAAATCTGACGCTTCGTTTTTCAGCTCAAAGCGGTCGTTGACAGTGGCAGCAAGCGCGGTTTCCACACCTTCTTCACCGACTTTCTGTGCGATACGTTTGGTGCCGCTGGCATACAATTTGGCGGTGTAGGAGCTTTCCGGATCGGCGGTTTTACGCGAAGCCAGCAGCTCTTCCAGCTGATACAGAAATGCCCAGTCGGTTTCAGCAGGGTGGAAACAACTGTTGTTGCCTTTATGGCACGTCGGACCCACCGGATTGACCAACACCAGCAGCGTATCGTTATCGCAATCAGGCGTAATGCTGACCACGTTCAGATAGTTTTCTGAGGTCTCACCTTTGGTCCACAAACGTTCTTTGGTGCGTGAATAGAGCGTCACTTTGCCGCAAGATTGCGTAACGTTCAGGGCTTCCTGATTCATGTAACCTAGCATCAGCACTTCGCCAGACACTGCATGCTGGATGATTGCCGGCATCAGGTTATCGACTTTTTTCCAGTCGAGCTGACTGATTTGTTCGCCGGTCAGCAGACCGGTTTTTACTTCCTGATTACTCACAAGCGGATCTCCACGCCATTTTCAGCTAAATAGCTTTTCAGCTCGCCAATATTGATAATTTGTTTGTGGAACACCGATGCGGCCAGTGCGCCATCAACGCGTGCTTCGCGGAAAGCGTCGAGGAAGTGTGGCATTGTGCCCGCACCGCCGGAAGCGATGAGCGGAACATGGCAAACTTCGCGGATCATCTTCAGCTGTTCCAGATCGTATCCATTACGCACGCCGTCCTGATTCATCATGTTCAGCACGATTTCGCCCGCGCCGCGTTCCTGCACTTCCTTCACCCAGTCAATTGTCTGCCAGGTGGTCACTTTGGTGCGTGCTTCGTCGCCGGTAAACTGATGGACCTGATAAGTGCCGGTCGCCGCGTCGTGCCAGGTATCGATACCCACAACGATGCACTGTACACCATAACGGTCGGCGAGGCGGCTGATCAGCGTCGGGTTGGCGAGAGCAGGGGAGTTAATGGAGATTTTATCGGCGCCAAACTGCAAAATCTGCCCCGCATCCTCCAGGCTTTTGATCCCACCAGCGACACAAAACGGGATATCGATGACTTCTGCCACGCGCGACACCCAGCTTTTATCGACCACACGGCCATCGCTGGAAGCGGTGATATCGTAAAACACCAGTTCGTCTGCGCCTTCTTCAGCATAACGCTTCGCTAATGGCACGATGTCACCGATGATTTCGTGATTGCGGAACTGCACGCCTTTTACGACCTGGCCGTCTTTAACGTCGAGGCAGGGAATTATCCGTTTTGCCAGCATGAAATTGCCTCCGTCACATTGAATTTACCGTCGAGTAATGCCCGCCCGACAATCACGCCTTTCACGCCGCTGTCACGCAGATTGGCGATGTCCTGCAATGAACCGATACCGCCGGAAGCCTGAAAAGCAACCTGCGGAAAACGCGCGGTCACTTCACGGTACAACTCAACGTTTGAACCTGCCAGCGTGCCGTCGCGGGAAATATCCGTGCACAAAACGTGTTTCAGGCCGAAAGGCAGAAACAGTTCCACGATCTCTTCAAGCGTGGAACTGGAATTTTCCTGCCAGCCGCTGACGGCAACGTTTTTAGTGCCATCGGCAGCAATGCGGACATCGAGCGCCAGAACCAGGGCGTCTGCGCCGAAACGTTGGAACCAGCCCTGAACTTTCTGCGGTTCTTTAACCGCCGTCGAACCCACGACGACGCGGGTTGCACCGGCATTCAGCAAGGCTTCAATGTCCTGTTCGGTGCGGACACCGCCACCGACCTGAACCGGTACAGACACGCCCGACAGCAATTTTGTCAGCAATGGGATCTGACGTGCCGCCGGATCTTTCGCGCCGGTTAAGTCAACCAGATGCAAAACTTCTGCACCTTGCTGCTGATAATCCTGCAAACGTGGAAGCGGATCGTTGCCATAATCACGCTGCTGGCCGTAATCGCCCTGATGCAAACGCACCACGCTGCCTTCGATCAAATCTAAAGCCGGGATAATCATCCTGTTTACATCTCCAGAAAGTTTTTCAGCAACTGTGCGCCCGCCGCACCGGAGCGTTCGGGGTGAAACTGCACACCGAAGAAGTTGTCTTTTTGCACGGCAGCACTGAAAGGCTCACCGTAAAGCGTTTGCGCGATCGTGTTTTCGCAAACCGGCATGGCGAATCCGTGGACGAAATAGAAGTATGCGTTTTCATCGATGCCACGGAATAAATGGCTGTCAGCGTTCGCTGTCACCTGATTCCAGCCCATATGCGGCAAAGGCAAACCGAGATCGGGCATACGGCGCACGGGCGTTTCAATGATCCCCAGCGTATCAATCCCGCCGTTTTCTTCACTGGAAGACGCCAGCAGTTGCATACCGAGACAAATCCCCAGCACCGGCTGTGTACAGGCTTTAATCAGTGCAATCAGTTCGCGCTGTTCGAGTTGTTCCATTGCCGCCTGTGCGGTGCCGACACCCGGTAAAAAGAGCTTATCTGCCTGCAAAACAATTTCCGGATCACGGCTCACCGTCGGTTCAAAACCCAGACGCTGAACCGCATATTTCACGGAAGAAAGGTTGGCACAGCCCGTATCAAGGATAACGACGTTCATCACAGCACTCCTTTCGAGCTCGGCAATGTATTGCCATCGACACGAATCGCCTGACGCAGCGTGCGCCCGAATGCCTTGAACAGGCTCTCGACGCGATGGTGATCGTTCTTACCTTTGGTGCGCAGGTGCAGGGTACAGGCCATTGCGTAGGACAGTGAACGGAAGAAGTGCTCGACCATTTCCGTGCTCAGATCGCCGACGCGCTGATAGTTAAACTCTGCCTTATATTCCAGGTGCGGGCGGCCGGAGATATCCAGTGCGCAGCGCGCCAGACATTCGTCCATCGGCAATACAAACCCGAAACGGCCAATGCCGCGTTTATCCCCCAGGGCCTTATTAATGGCTTCACCCAGCGCCAGCGCCGTGTCTTCAACGGTGTGGTGATCGTCGATATACAAATCACCTTTCACTTCGATGTTCATGCGGAAACCGCCATGGGTGGCAATCTGATCCAGCATGTGGTCGAAGAAGCCGACGCCGGTGCGGATCTTGCTTTCGCCTTCGCGATCCAGCCAGACATCCACGTCAATTGCTGTTTCACGGGTCACGCGGTTCACTTTGGCATGGCGGTCGCGTTTCGTCAGTTGCCCGGCAATATTGGCCCAGTTCAGCGTATCGCGCTGATAACGCAGCCCGGCGATACCCATATTGGCGGCGAGCTGGATGTCGGTATCACGGTCGCCAATCACATAACTGTTGGCGGTATCGATGACGCCGCTTTCCAGATAAGCCTGCACCAGTTTGGTTTTAGGTTTACGGCAGTCGCAGTGGTCCGCAGGCAGGTGCGGGCAAATCAGCACATCATCGAAAACCACGCCCTGCGAAGTCAGGATTTGCATCATCAGATTGTGCGGTGGATCGAACGTTTCTTGTGGGAAACTGGCTGTGCCCAGACCGTCCTGATTGGTGATCATCACCAGCTTAAAGCCAGCGTTTTGCAGGGACAGGAGGGCCGGAATAACGCCGGGCTCCAGCGCCAGTTTGTCCAGACGGTCGACCTGGAAATCTTCCGGCGGCTCAGAAATCAGGGTGCCGTCACGGTCAATAAAGAGCGTTTTTTGAAATTGTGGACTCTGGCTCACATGTGCTCCTTGCGGGGGCTATTTTGTTTTTCATTAATGGAGGCGGCAGCGGCACCGGGTAGCGCCTGCAATGCGGTAATGACGCGCTGGAGTTCTTCCCGGGTGCCGATAGTAATACGTAAGCAGCCGGAAAGCCCCGGTTGCTTATTCTGGTCACGCAAGATAATGCCCTGATCCCAGAGGTTTTTAAATGCTGCGGCAGATGCGGTAAAACGCGCCAATACATAGTTGGTATCGCTGGCAAAAACTGCTTCTACGCAGGCGCATTTCTCCAGCTCTTCCTGTAACCAGACGCGGTTTTCAGTCACTTCGGCCACACGCTGACGCATCAGCGCCAGTCCTTCCGGGCTCAGTGCCTGTGCGGCGATATCTGCGACCGGCGTAGATATTGGATAAGGCGCGATCACTTTCATTAATAAGCCGATGACTTCGCTGTTCGCCAGCGTGAAGCCGCAGCGCAAGCCGGCAAGCGCAAAAGCTTTCGATAGCGTTCGCAAAATGGTGAGGTGCGGATATTCCTGCAACCAGCCGGAAACGCTCGCCTGCGGGCAGAATTCGATATACGCCTCGTCCACCGCAACAATCGCGCGGCCACGGGTCATTTCCAGTACGGCGCGGATTTCGTCCGGGTCAATGATATTGCCGGTCGGGTTATTCGGGCTGCACACGTAAACCAGCTTCACACCGTCCAGCGCGGCTTCGATCGCCGGAAGATCCAGAGACCAGTCGGCTTTTGCCGGAACCGTACGGCCTTCCACACCAATGGTTTCAGCACTGACGCTGTACATGCCATACGTCGGCGGACAATAAAGGATAGCGTCTTTGCCCGGTTCGCAGAATGCGCGGATCAAAAGCTCGATGCCTTCATCAGCGCCACGGCTGACCAGCACCTGTTCCGGATCCACACCGGCGTAAGCGGCGTAGCGGTTGATCACCCGTGCTGGCTGACATTCCGGATAACGGTTAAACGTCTGCTGCGTCAGTTCAAAATTTGGTGCGATGGCGTATTCATTGGCATTGAGCCACACATCACCGTTGCCACCCAGACGACGGGCGGACTGATAAGGCGTCAGTTCCTGCACGTTTTTACGGGCCAGCGCCTGAACGCTGAGATTCATTTCATTACTCATCAACGCGGCTCCTTCAGGGCATTTACACGCAGGGTGACTGCATTTTTGTGCGCAGTCAGTTGTTCAGCCTGTGCCAGTGTTTCAATCGTTTCCGCCAGCCCCAGCAACCCTTCCGGCGTTAACTGCTGTACGGTCATCCGTTTCTGGAAATCGGCCAGACCCAGGCTTGAACAGGTCGCGGTGTAGCCGTAAGTCGGTAAAACGTGGTTAGTGCCCGACGCATAATCGCCTGCGGATTCCGGTGACCAGTCGCCGAGGAAAACCGAACCGGCGCTGGTGATGCTATCGACCAACTGCTCAGGCTCGCGGGTTTGCAGAATCAGGTGTTCCGGCCCGTAGGCGTTGCTGATTTCGATACACTGCGCGAGATCTTTCGCGACAATCAGACGGCTACTTTCCAGCGCCTGACGCGCAATGTCGCTGCGCGATAACGTCGCCAGCTGGCGTTCAACCGCTTCGCCGACGGCCTGCGCCATTTTCACATCCGGCGTCAGTAAAATAACCTGGGAATCCGGGCCGTGTTCCGCCTGTGAAAGCAAATCAGACGCCACGAAATCCGGCGTTGCGCCGCTGTCGGCGATCACCAGCACTTCAGAAGGCCCGGCGGGCATATCGATCGCCGCGCCGTCCAGACTCTGGCTGACCTGACGTTTTGCTTCGGTCACATACGCATTGCCCGGCCCGAAGATTTTCGCCACGCGGGGCACACTTTCCGTGCCGAACGCCAGCGCCGCAATCGCCTGCGCGCCACCCAACTGATACACCTCTTCCACGCCACATAACTGTGCGGCATACAGAATTTCGTCGGCGATCGGCGGCGGTGAACAGAGCACCACTTTCTGGCAACCTGCGATACGCGCCGGTGTCGCTAACATTAATACGGTGGAGACCAGTGGTGCGGAACCACCCGGAATGTACAGCCCGACGGACTGAATCGGGCGGGTCAGTTGCTGACAACGGACACCCGGCTGCGTTTCGATATCCACCACGGCCAGTTTCTGTGCCTGATGGAAAGTATCGATGTTACGCACTGCGTGCGCCATCGCCTGTTTAACATCATCGCCAAGACGCGCCGCGGCTGCTGAAATTTGCTCCGCGGTGACGCGAAGATCCTGCACCTCAGTTTTATCAAAGCGGGCGCAAAACTCGCGCAGCGCACTGTCACCTTCACTGCGGACACGCCGCAGGATCTCGCTCACCGATTCAGTAATACGGTCGGAGGCAGAAATCGCCGGGCGGGTCAGCAGGTCGCGACGCTGCTGTGCGTCGCATTGCTGCCAGTCAATAGGCGTAGAGAACGCGTCAGGCTTCATGGCATTACTCCATCATTTTTTCGATTGGAAGAACCAGAATAGAGCTGGCGCCCAGCGCTTTCAGTTTCTCCATGGTTTCCCAGAACAGCGTTTCGCTGCTAACCATGTGCATGGCAACGCGTTGCTGATCGCCTGCAAGCGGTAAAATAGTCGGACGTTCAGCCCCCGGCAGCAGCGCGACAATTTCGTCCAGACGCTCGCTTGGCGCGTGCAACATAATGTATTTGGATTCGCGGGCCTGAATAACGCCCTGAATACGGGTCATCATTTTGTCGATCAGAAGCTGTTTTGCCTGTGGCATTTCGCCGTCGCGCTGAATAAGGCAGGCTTTGGAGCGGTAAATTACTTCAACTTCACGCAGGCCGTTGGCTTCGAGCGTCGCGCCGGTAGACACCAGATCGCAGATTGCGTCCGAAAGACCCGCACGCGGTGCCACTTCAACGGAGCCGTTCAGCAGGCAGGATTTGAAATCAACGCCTTTTTTATCGAGATACTGTTTGAGCAGGTGTGGGTAGGAGGTGGCGATACGAGCATTTTGCAGGCTTTGCGGACCGGTGTATTCAGTGTCCAGCGGCGTAGCCAGTGACAGACGGCAACCGCCGAAATCCAGACGACGCAGTGTGAAGTAACGCGGGTCTTCGCCCTGAGCGCGGCGGCTCAGCAGCTCTTCTTCGAGCACGTTCTCACCGATAATGCCCAGGTCAACTACGCCGTCCATCACCAGCCCAGGGATATCGTCATCACGAACACGCAAGATGTCGATCGGCATATTTTCGGCGAAGGCGATCAGACGCTGTTCCTGCAGGTTGATTTTAATCCCGCAGCGGGCCAGCAGTTCGCGCGACTCATCGCTCAGGCGACCTGACTTCTGCATTGCTATCCGTAAACGTGTTTTATCCAGCATGATGACCTCAGTTTCTCAATTATTTATCGTAAATTCAGTTCGTCAGATTCTTTTACTTCAATTCCTTCGGCCATAAAAAAAGCCCCCGGAAGAAATCTTCCGGGGGCTCTCTCTGCGTTCTGCGCCACTGGAAGATCTAAACAGTCTCCCAGCACCAATCGCCTGAAAGACTAGTCAGGGTGATGGTGATGATGGTGGTTAATCAGAACGTTTGTCATTTCAGTGTCTCGTTTTGTTCATTCAGCGCCGCGTGATTCAAAACTGAATCATCCGCCACACGTATCAAATTCGTTGCCAATAAAACTAAACTATCGGGCGGCAACTGCGCAACCTTTTTTTCTGATGATGAGTTTTTCTTATCCGCAGCAGGGTTTTCATCAAATAAATGAATGATCTGCTAACAGACGCTGAAAAATCATTACGCACCACCGAAGGGAAAAGGCGTATTTTGCTAGTATAAAGAGAGATATCTGCAACTGGTGAAATCATGCCAGAGAACAAACGGAGCGATGTATGAAAAAGATTTCGATTATCGGACTGGGCTGGCTGGGCATGCCGCTGGCAATGGCGCTGGCTTCAAAAGGGTACGACGTGGTCGGGAGCAAAACGATGCCCGACGGTGTCGATGCCGCCAGAATGATCGGCATTGAATGTTTCCCGCTGGTCTTCACGCCGGAAATGGAATGCGAATCGGACGATCTCGAAAAGTTGCTCAACGTCGATGCTTTAATCATCACGCTGCCTGCGCGCAGAACGGCGGAAGGCAGCGAACTCTATTTCCAGGCAGTACAACAGCTGACGGACAGCGCACTGGCGCATAACGTCCGGCGCATCATCTTTACCAGCTCGACGTCCGTTTACGGCGACCATGAAGGTGTGATGAAAGAAGACGCGCCGCTGCTGCCGGTTTCACGCAGCGGCATTGTGCTCAAAGAGCTGGAAAACTGGTTCCACGGTTTACCGAATACGTCGGTCGATGTCCTGCGCCTGGCCGGGCTGGTGGGCGGCGATCGCCATCCGGGGCGATTCATGGCCGGAAAAACGCAGGTAAAAGGCGGTCAGCACGGCGTCAACCTGGTTCATCAGGATGACGTGGTCGCTGCCATCACCTTGCTGCTCAGCCTGCCAAAAGGTGGCCATACCTATAATCTCTGTGCGCCTTCGCATCCGGCAAAAGCCCAATTCTATCCGGCACTGGCGCGGCAGATGGAGCTGGTGCCTCCGACGTTTGCTGAAGAACCTTCAGCAGGGAAGGGCAAAATCGTCGATGGCGACCGGATCTGCAAAGAGCTGGGGTTCGTATATCAGCATACGGACCCACGAAACATGCCTTTTTAACGTACAAAACCTTATTCCATAATATTAGGTTATGACCTGCCTGAAATTCAGGCAGGTTTTTTATTTGGTCTTTTATTGTTCAGTAACAACACCGCACCCTTGTCTGGTCAGATTATGTGCCGTGTATTATTAAATTTTTATTTCCCCCGCTAATTAGCCTGCTTAATAACAGGTTAATCCCCGTGACTATTCAAGAATCCTCTTAATAAATGCATTTAGCGATGTGCTTTATTCGCTTTTTACACGCAGAAAGTGGCGCGGGATGCTGGTTGAGTAATAAAATTCCTATTCTTGAGCTTTCAATTTGCCATTGAGCGGCATAAACCACTTTTTTAAGCACAATCATTAAAGTTTTCCTGAAGAGATGCCGATACGTTTGTACGGCCTAAGTCCGCCGTCTCATTATTTCTTCTTATCAATCTAGTCTCATGACTGGATGTCTGCGCTCGCCTTGTAACAAATCCTTACAATCATTGTCTTTTTGCTTTTGAAATAGCGTGGTTGCTCACGTTCCCCCTACTTTTTGAACTAAATTTAACCAAAACTTTTAGGACTCGTTCCCCTGTAAGCCTTGTGGTGACTGGGTTGCGCAGAATTAGCACAATGATCACGCTATTGGAAATTTACAGCATAAAAAACTGGGTGAACTATGATTGATTGGCGTGTGTGCTAATCATTTGGCTTTAATTGGTCTTTGTACAAAATGATCTCAAAATGGCGAAAAAAGACAGCCACAGCCCCCTTTTTTAGACGCTTTTTTACTTTTGGTTTAAAACTGCGCAAATTTTTACGATAAATTGCACTTTTGGGGACAAAATAAGTTTTAAAAGTGTGATGTGCGTCACACTTTATTCAAAATTCGGCAACGCCCAGATTGTATGTATAAAGGGAACGGGGTTAGAGTTGCGTCGTAGTAAGATTATTCCTAATAATGTATGTAAAAGCGTTTCACTGAATGAGACGCCATCACAGCAACGGACCCTGCCAGTACACCAAAACTGAAGTGTTTCACGATTACTTAGCAGTGCAATTGTCACAATTAATTTAGTTTACATCAGGAACAACTTTGTATTGGCGGTGAAGTAAATACCGCAGGATAAATCTATTTCCAACGTGAGATTTATTAATCAGCCAATGATCCAATTGTTTTGATAGTAAAAAATACTCCTGTCACGCCGGGTGAAACTCTTGCTGCATGGAATATGTCTATCAATCCGCCACCTTAAAAAAGTGGCATCGGTAATGGGGTAGAACAGAATGTCCGAATTGCTAAAGCACATATATGATATCAACCTGTCATATCTATTGTTGGCACAGCGCTTGATTAACGACGAAAAGGCCTCAGCGATGTTTCGCCTGGGGATTGATGACGTAATGGCAGAAACCCTGGGGCAACTGACGCTGCCACAGATGGTGAAGCTGGCTGAAACGAACCAGCTTTTATGTCAGTTCCGCTTTGACGACAGTAAGACAATTGAACGACTGACTCAGGAATCGCGTGTGGATGACTTACAACAAATCCACACCGGCATCCTGTTGTCCAGCCACCTGCTTAAAGGCCTGGCTGCGAAAGACAGCGGCGCGATGAAGAAAAGGGCGTAGCTATGTCAGGGAAAGATGCGTCAACCAAACCGGCAGAAAAAAGTATCGTCCAGGAAGCACGGGACATTCAGCTTGCCATGGAATTGATTACGCTGGGTGCCAGATTGCAGATGCTGGAAAGCGAAACGCAATTGAGTCGTGGCCGACTGATTAAACTGTACAAAGAATTGCGCGGCAGCCCGCCGCCAAAAGGGATGTTACCGTTCTCGACGGACTGGTTTATGACCTGGGAACAGAACATCCACTCTTCCATGTTTTACAACGCGTACTCGTTTCTCTTAAAGAGCGGACATTGTAATGGCGTGGAAGCCGTAATTAAGGCTTACCGTCTTTATCTGGAGCAATGTCCGGAACAGCCCGGCGAGGCGCCGATCCTTGCTCTGACCCGCGCATGGACGCTGGTCCGTTTTGTCGACAGCGGAATGCTGCAGCTCTCTGCCTGCAACTGCTGCGAAGGTTCATTCATTACCCATGCACACCAACCGCGCCACGGGTTTGTATGCAGTCTTTGCCAACCCCCATCCAGGGCAGTAAAAAAACGTAAACTTTCCCCGCAGGTTGCCGATATAACATCTCAAGAGCTGGACGAACAGGTCAAGCGCGCTGTCTGAGATTGTTAGGTTGCAGTATGTCGTCCGGAGCGGTGGTAGCACCGCTCATCATTTCCCCCTAACGTCTCCGCCATAATCTGGCCCCTTTTATGCACGTTTGAGCTGCGTAACATCGGGCAAGGTGGCACAGCCTCGCGCTTTTCCTCGCCCTAAAACCACATAGAATTAAGGATTCATCGTGCTAGTAATATTAGGTTACCTCGTGGTCATGGGCTCAGTGTTTGGCGGTTTCCTGCTCGTCGGCGGTGAACTGGGCGCATTATACCAACCCGCAGAATTACTCATTATCGGTGGTGCCGGCATTGGCGCCTTCTTCGTCGGTAACAACGGCAAAGCGATTAAATCCACTATGCGTGCCTTACCGCAGCTGTTTCGCGCGTCGAAATACAACAAAGCGTTGTATATGGATTTGATGGCGCTGCTGTACCGCCTGTTAGCCAAATCGCGCCAGCAGGGGATGCTGTCGCTGGAAAATGACATCGACAATCCGGCAGAAAGCGACATTTTTGCTAATTATCCCCGCATCCTTGCCGATAAGCATTTAGTCGAATACCTCACGGACTATTTGCGCCTGATGGTCAGCGGCAACATGAACGCCTTTGAAATCGAAGCACTGATGGATGAGGAAATCGAAACCTACGAGCATGAAAGTGAAGTCCCGGCAAACAGCCTGGCGCTGGTCGGCGATTCACTGCCTGCTTTCGGTATCGTGGCGGCGGTCATGGGGATCGTACATACCCTGGCAGCGGCGGATCGTCCGGCCGCAGAACTCGGGGCACTGATTGCCCATGCGATGGTGGGGACTTTCCTCGGTATCCTTTTGGCCTACGGATTTATTTCCCCGCTGGCCAGCGTACTGCGACAAAAAAGCGCGGAAAACGCCAAAATGATGCAGTGCATCAAGGTGACTTTGCTGTCGAGTATCAACGGTTATGCGCCACAAATAGCCGTCGAATTTGGCCGTAAAACGCTTTACACCTCCGAACGACCTTCCTTCATCGAGCTGGAGGAACACGTTCGTCAGGTCAAATCACCGGGCCAGAAACAAACTGAAGAAGAAAAAGTATGAAGCATCAGAGCCATCCAATCGTTGTTGTACGCAAGAAAAAGAATAAGCACGGCGGAGGGCATCACGGTGGTTCGTGGAAGATTGCTTACGCTGACTTTATGACAGCGATGATGGCTTTCTTTCTGGTGATGTGGCTGATTTCGATCTCCAGCCCTAAAGAACTTGTGCAAATTGCCGAATACTTCCGTACGCCACTGGCGGTGGCCATTACCGGCGGGCCACGCAGCAGCGATGCCACCAGCCCGATCCCGGGTGGTGGCGCTGACCCGACGGTGCAGGACGGTGAAGTCCACAAAATGGATCAGTCGCAGGGCGAGAGCAAACGTGAGGCCGGAGATTTACAACGCCTGCAGCAGAAGCTGGAAGACATGCTGGCATCCGATCCGCGGCTTAAGGATTTACGTCCGCATCTGATGATTAACCTCACTGAGCAGGGTTTGCGTATTCAGATCATCGATAGTAAAAACCGCCCGATGTTCCAGCTTGGCAGCGCCATTGTTGAGCCTTACATGCGCGATATCCTGCGCGCTATCGGGCCGGTTCTGGACGATTTCCCGAACAAAATCAGCCTGGCCGGTCATACCGATGACATGCCGTATGCGCAGGGCGAACGTGGTTACAGCAACTGGGAATTATCGACCGATCGCGCCAACGCCTCGCGCCGTGAAATGATTATCGGCGGCCTGAGCGAAGGGAAGGTTCTGCGGGTGATGGGCATGGGTTCCACCATGCAGCTTAAAAATCATCCAGCCGGAGACGCGATAAACCGTCGCATCAGTATTTTAGTTCTCAATAAACACGCAGAAGAAGCGATTGAGCGGGAAAACAGTGAGGGCGAAGCGATCACAATCAATGACGCCGGTGAACTGCAAAGACAGGTCCCTGGACGTCAGACTGCCCCGGCACTCGCGCCGAAAATGAGCCCGGCTCCGGCCGTGCCAGCGACACCAGAATCATCAGCAGCACCAGTACAGGCACCATCAATACCCGGGATTACTACGCAGACGCCAGTGACACCATCGGCGGGCGCCCAACCTGCAACATCGGCTCCGGCCGCTGCGACGGTAACGGCACCTGCGACCACATCAACAAGCCGCGATTCACAGCAGAGGTGATCACGTGAGCATGGATATTACTGATTTTTATCAGACATTTTTTGATGAAGCAGACGAGTTGCTGGCGGACATGGAACAACATCTGTTGTTGCTTGATCCGCAAGCGCCCGATATTGAGCAGCTCAACGCGATTTTCCGCGCCGCGCACTCAATTAAGGGGGGCGCAGCGACCTTTGGATTTACGGTTTTGCAGGAAACGACTCACTTACTGGAAAACCTGCTCGACGGTGCTCGTCGTGCTGAAATGAGCCTGAGCACTGACATCATCAACCTGTTTCTGGAAACCAAAGACATTATGCAGGAGCAACTCGACGCCTATAAATCATCCCGGGATCCCGATGCAGACAGCTTTGAATACATCTGTGCAGCCCTGAGACAACTGGCCCTCGACGCGCAACAAGAGCGGGAGCCTGCTCCGGATCTTCACGTCGTCGAATCCGTCCCGGCGGCGAATGCCCCGGAAGCTGCACCGGCCGCACCTGCCGCACCTGCCGCAGGCAAAGGCGACCTGCGCGTACGCCTCTCCGGTCTGAAAGCCCAGGAAGTTCCGGTCATGCTGGAAGAACTGGGTAATCTTGGCGAAATTAAAGATCCGGTTCAGACCGCAGACAGCGTGGAAGCGACGCTGGTCACCACCGTGACCGAAGACGACATTATTGCTGTTCTGTGCTTCGTGCTAGAACCGGAACAAATCAGCTTCACACACGCCGCCGCCGCGGCACCAGCGGCTGTCGAAACGCCGGCCGCCGTGTCTGTCGTCGCTGAAGCTGCACCGGTTCCGGCCACGCCGCGTACTGCGCCGGTTCTGGCCGCTGTGCCGAACACCGAAGTGGCAAAAGCCCGTGCGCCAAAAGCGCCGGAATCCACCAGCATCCGCGTTGCGGTTGAAAAAGTGGATCAGCTCATCAACCTGGTAGGCGAACTGGTCATCACCCAGTCCATGCTGGCGCAGCGTTCTGACCTGCTGGATCCGGTGATCCACAGCGACCTGCTCAACAGCATGGGGCAACTGGAACGCAACGCCCGCGATTTGCAGGAATCGGTGATGTCGATCCGTATGATGCCGATGGAATTCGTGTTCAGCCGCTTCCCGCGCTTGGTGCGTGATCTGGCGAGCAAGTTGAACAAGCAAATCGAACTGACGTTGCTGGGCAGCTCAACTGAACTCGATAAGAGCCTGATCGAACGCATTATTGACCCGTTAACGCACCTGGTGCGTAACAGCCTCGACCACGGTGTGGAAACGCCGGAAGTGCGTATCGCCAACGGCAAAGATGCGACCGGTAACCTGACGCTGTCCGCGGAGCATCAGGGCGGCAACATCTGCATCGAAGTGATTGATGACGGTGCCGGTCTGAACCGCGAACGTATTCTGGCGAAAGCGGCGTCGCAGGGCATGAACGTCAGTGAAAGCATGAGCGATGAAGAAGTCGGTATGCTTATCTTCGCTGCCGGTTTCTCAACTGCCGAAAAAGTCACGGATGTTTCCGGTCGCGGTGTCGGCATGGACGTGGTGAAACGTAACATTCAGGAAATGGGCGGTCATGTCGAAATCCATTCCCAGCAGGGGAAGGGCACGACGATCCGCATCCTGCTGCCTCTGACGCTGGCAATTCTCGACGGCATGTCGGTGAAAGTAGGCGAAGAAGTCTTTATTCTGCCGCTGAATGCCGTCATGGAATCGCTGCAACCGCTGGCCGAGGATTTGCATCCGCTGGCCGGTGGCGAGCGCGTTCTGCAGGTGCGCGGTGAGTACCTGCCGCTGGTTGAGCTCTATAACGTCTTTGACGTAAAAGATGCCAAAACCGAAGCCACTCAGGCGATTGTTGTGATTTTACAAAGTGCAGGCCGTCGCTACGCCTTGCTGGTGGATCAGCTGATTGGTCAGCATCAGGTGGTGGTGAAAAACCTGGAAAGCAACTATCGCAAAGTGCCGGGCATTTCTGCCGCCACCATTTTGGGCGACGGTAGTGTGGCCCTCATCGTGGACGTGTCTGCCTTGCAGTCGCTGAACCGCGATAAATTAGCAACAGGCGCAACCGCCGCATAACAAGCAAAGCTTCCGGCGACCTGAACCGTCGCCGGGTGTGAAGAACTCAGGCCGATTTAAAGATAAAAAGCAAAGGTGAACAACATGGCAGGACTTGCAACCGTGTCTAAAATTGCGGGCGAAACGGTAGGTCAGGAATTCCTGATCTTTACTTTAGGCGATGAAGAATACGGCATCGATATCCTGAAAGTGCAGGAAATCCGCGGCTACGACCAGGTAACCCGCATTGCCAACACCCCGGCATTTATTAAAGGCGTCACCAACCTGCGCGGCGTGATTGTGCCAATCCTCGACCTGCGGGTAAAATTCGCGCAGGAAGACGTGATTTATAATGAAAACACCGTGGTGATCGTCCTGAACTTCGAAAACCGTGTGGTCGGGATTGTGGTTGATGGCGTTTCTGACGTGCTGTCGCTGAGCCAGGATCAGATCCGTCCGGCACCAGAATTCGCCGTGACCATGTCGACGGAGTACCTGACCGGTCTGGGATCGCTCGGTGACCGTATGCTGATTCTGGTGGATATTGAGAAGCTGCTGAGCAGTGAAGAAATGGCACTGGTTGATTCGGTGACGAAGATCTAATCCTTTGAACGTCAAGGGCGTGGGCTCGCCGCCCACACTGGCCCAGAGACCCGCAATCGCGCGGGCCTCTGGACTCCACGCTCTTTTCACTGCGCGCTGCCGCTGGAACGACGGACATGTTCTGGCACATCAGCGTGTGGCGCAAATCTTGCCGCTGCGCGGTTCCTTCTCTCGGTCTTCGAGCCATAGGTCTCGAAGCCGCTCCGTTCAGCAAGATTTTTGATCACGCCATTCCCGATCGAATAAAACCTTCGTTCAGATTCTTTTGCAAAATCCAATGCGTAAGGGTGTTGTCTTGCTCCTTCCCAGAGCCAGAGCCAGAGCCATAAGCCGGTTTTGTCCTGCTCCTTCCCCTGCGAAGGGGAAGTCTGGGATGGGGTATTAATGCCCTCTATTTGCCCGAACTCATCCCACCAGACTTCTTTCCAGAAACGTTTTCCGCCATTTTGTTGGTGTGGTTCCCAGCCGCTGGCGGAAGTGATGGCGCAGGGTTTCCGGTGAGCCAAATCCTGCCTGTTCTGCGACACGGTCAATACTCAGACTGCCGTTTTCCAGCAGGGCACAGGCTTTCTCCAGCCTGACACCCAGCATCCATTCGCCCGGCGTGGTGCCGGTTGCATCATGGAAACGTCGTAAAAAGGTGCGGCGGCTCATCCCTGCTTGTGTGGCGAGTTGCTCAATGACCAGCGGCGTATTGAGATGGCTGCGTAAATCATCCAGCAGAGGGGCGAGCGTTCTGGTCTGATAACGCGGCACCGGTTGCTGAATAAGCTGCGCCTGATTTCCCTCACGCAGCGGTGGTGTCACCATCCGGCGCGCCGTGCGGTTTGCGACTTCAATCCCGTAATCGCGGCGGATCAGATGCAGACACAAGTCAACGCCCGCCGCACCCCCGGCGGAGGTGATGATGCTGCCTTCATCGACGTAAATCATACCGTGCTCAACCTGAACGTCAGGGAACCTTTGTGCCAGTACGTCGGTGCTGTTCCAGTGCGCGGTGGCGCGTTTGCCGTCGAGCAAACCGGCAGCGCCGAGCACAAAGCTGCCCGCGCAGATCGACACAATTCTCGTGCCGTTACGATGGGCTTTTTGCAGTGCCGCAATCAGCCGGTCAGGTGCCGGTTCGTGAATGCTTCGCCAGCCGGGGATGACAATCGTGCCCGCACCTTCGAGCAGTTCCAGCCCGCCATCGACCACCAGCCGGACACCGCCCTGTGCGCCAAAGCTTCCTTCTTCAACGGAGGCGACGGACAACTCATACAATGGTTCGCCGGTTAGTTCATCGGCGCGGCCAAACGCCTCGACCGCTGTTCCAAATTCAAACGTGCATAAGCATTCGTAGGCGAGCAAAACCAGCCGCCGGTTTTGCGGCGCAGAAACGCGTGTTGCTTCGATTTTTTGCATAACAGGTCACCATCAGTTTGGCATGATCTTGACGATACATGGCATGCCCGCTGATTTCCACTGCGCCGCCGATCTTCCATGCTGGACGCCTCTCAACGTTTGCAGGATTTACGCATGAAAAACACATTGGCACTGATGGCTGTGTGCCTCGCGGCCCTGATGTCAGGGCTGGAAATCTCCAGCGTACCGGTTATCTCGCCGGTTCTTGAAGCACAGCTGCACGCCAGTTTCCGCGAACTTCAGTGGATCATGAACGCGTACACGCTGGCCTGCACAACCGTGCTGATGGCAACCGGCACGCTGGCCGACCGTTTCGGACGCAAACGCGTTTTCATCATCAGTATCGCCGCGTTCGGGCTGACATCGCTGATGTGCGGATTATCCGGCAGCGCCGCGTGGCTGATTGCCGGACGTTTCCTTCAGGGGCTGAGCGGCGGCGCGATGCTGACGTGTCTCATCGCCATTCTTTCCACACAATTCCCGCAGGGCAAGGCGCGCAGCCAGGCATTCGCCGCGTGGGGAATTACCTTCGGTTTCGGGCTGGGGTTCGGGCCGATTATCGGCGCGCTTCTGGTGGCGTGGCTGAGCTGGCAGTGGGTATTTCTGGTGCATTGTTTTATCGCGGTGATCACCTTGATTCTGGCGCTGAATAACGTGGTGGAATCCCGCGACGGGCAGGTCAAAAAACTCGATCTCGGCGGATTGCTGACGCTGTCGGTGACAGTGATGGGCGCAACGTATTTGATTACGCAGGGCAGCAGTCTGGGCTGGGAAAGCACGCTGGCGCGAAGCATTATTGCGGTAACGGCGCTGAGTGCGGTGCTGTTTGTCTGGACGGAGAAACGTCATCCGCACCCGATGTTTGATTTTTCGGTGTTCCGCATACGGCCATTTTCCGGCGCGCTGATGGGGTCTGTGGGCATGAACTTCAGTTTCTGGCCGCTGATGATTTATCTGCCGGTTTATTATCAGAGCGGGCTGGGCTATACCAGCGTTGCAACCGGGCTGGCGCTTCTTGCTTACACATTACCGACGTTGCTGATGCCGCCGTTGGGCGAAAAGCTGACCGCCAGATTCGGTGCAGCACGGCTGATCCCACTGGGTTTATTCACTATCGGCGCGGGGTTTATGCTGATGAACATCGCCGTCGTAACGCATACCAGCCTGCTGCCGGGCGCACTGATTGCCGGTGCCGCGCTGGGCCTGACCAATACGCCGGTGACCAACACGACAACCGGTTCCGTCCCCGGCGACCGCGCAGGAATGGCGTCGGGCATTGATATCAGCGCGCGGCTTATCACGCTGGCAATCAACATCGCGCTGATGGGAAGCCTGCTGGTTACGGGCATCGCCGCCAGCCTGAAAGCATTGTTGCCCGCCGGAGAAAATTTACCGGCAATCGCCGAACACATCGCCGGTGGCAGCGAAGTTTCGCTGGCTGGCGGTATAGCGGCGCAGGCACTGACAGAAGGTTTTTCGGGCGTCTTGCTGTACGGCGCGATTGGCGTGTGGATCCTGGCGCTGATGAGTTATTTATTGTTTAACGTGAGAGGGCGGGGCAAGACCGCATCCTGCGAGCCTTACTGACGTTCAAAACCCGCATTGCAGACTGTGCAGCGCATTTTTGCGTAATGTCTTCCATTTGCTTGAAAAACAATCATTTTCTCTGCGCATCTTTTTACCCATTATGGCGTGATAGCCCTGCAGAAGGGGCTTTACGGATAAAGACGTGAGGCAAAATAATAATTTGATTGAGTACGACAACCGGCGTACATTGAGGCAACATGAGTTTCAGAGAGATCAAATGGAAGGTGATCGAATGTTTAAAGAACGGAAATATTGAATTTGAGGCAAGGCGCGAGATTCATCTTAAGAATTTGTTGAGCACGGGTGACATCACGCCCTTTGAAGTCGCTGGGTTGATCGGCAGGTCATCCGGGGATAATCATCAGGTTCGTCCGTACCATTACGACAGCAGCATTGATGTCCACATTATCACTGTCACGAGTGCCGGAATTCACTGGTACATAAAATGGTATTTCACAGATCCAACCAGCGTTTTTATCAGCGTTCATCATTAAGGAAAATTATGATTATTTATAAAGTCGGGGATGAGAAAAAGGCGGTGTGTAGCGTCTGTGAGGCCTTACGAACCGTAAGTTATCAGCTGCGCGATGTGCCGTTTGATGATGGCAGTGGTAGGGTGAAAAATATCATCGCGGGCGTCTGTAAAACCTGCGATAACGTCGCGGTGATCCCTTTTCAGTCTGTGCCCGCCATCAGAAAGCAGTTGCAGATACAGCGCAAAGCTGTGGAAAGTCGTGTGCCTGCGCACATGATTGACCTGCTCAATCTGGCGAGTGCCGAACTCGGCGCAACGCCTGATTTCGTCCCGTTGCTGCTCAAGTATTACATTCATCAGCTGGCGTCAAACCCTGAGGCTGCTGTCGGTCTGATGACTTTGCTGACGTCCGAACTGGCGACCGGTCTGGCCAATAAACGCCTTTCCCTGAAGGGGCGTGAAATTGGCAATGATATTGATAAACTTAAAACCCTTTCCCAAATCGATAACACCACCGAATTACTCAAAGGCGTAGTATTGACCATCTACAACGACCTTCTGGTGAACCCTGACGCGAAACGCATTGCGCTGTTAAAGAGTTTTGTCGCCACCGTTGCCTGACCCCCCTGACTCCTCCAAAAAAATCTGATCCTCATCACATAAAGTTCCCACACTTTCTGCCGATAACTGTTCCAGATAAATCCCATTTAAAAAGGAACAACATGTTTAACCGTATGAAAGTGGTCACGGGTATCGTGATCTTACTGGTGGTCTTCGGTGCTTTACAGTTGGTATCCGGCGGCCTGTTCTTTAAATCCTTAAAGACAGACAAAGACAACTTCACCACTTCGCAGGAGATCCGTTTACAACAGGCGGAATTCAACGCCAGCTGGATTTACCTGCTGCAAACCCGCAACACGCTTAACCGCGCAGGTATCCGTTTCATGCTTGACGCTAATCAGATGGGCAGCGGTGCGACGGTTAAGGAACTCATTGATACCGCGACGAAAGATCTGCAAATCGCCGATCAGCATTTTGCCAATTATCAAAAAATTCCTGTCGATGCCAGCCAGAACCCGGAATACGCGGCAGACGCTAAAAAGCAATATCAGGTTCTGCACGACGCGCTTTCTGAACTGATCGAACTGATTGGTCTGGGCCGTATCAATGATTTCTTCGAACAACCTACGCAGCAGTATCAGGACAACTTCGAAAAAGCCTTCGTCACGTATATCGATCAGAACGATCGCCTGTACAACGACGCCGTTCAGATCAGTGATAACTCCTTCACCCACGCCTTGTGGATGCTGGGCACCGTGCTGGCTGTGCTGATTATTTTCATGGTTCTGGCCTGGTTGGGCGTGCAGAAAATTCTGGTCCATCCGCTGAAAAATATTGTCGAGACCATCCGCAAAATTGCAACCGGTGACCTGACGCACGAAATAGTCGTGAAAAGCCGTAATGAAATCGGCCAGCTTGCCGATAGTCTCAAGTACATGCAGGACGAATTGATTCGCACCGTATCTGGCGTGCGTCACGGCGCCGATGCCATTTACAGCGGAGCGAGCGAAATTTCTGCCGGTAACAGCGATTTGTCTTCGCGCACCGAGCAACAGGCGTCCGCGCTGGAAGAAACCGCCGCCAGCATGGAACAGCTGACCGCCACGGTGAAACAGAATGCCGAAAACGCCCGTCAGGCCAGCCAGCTGGCACTGAGCGCGTCTGAAACCGCTCAAAAGGGTGGGAAAGTGGTGGCAAACGTGGTCGATACCATGAATGACATCGCCAGCAGCTCGAAGAAAATCACCGACATTACCGGTGTAATCGACGGGATTGCGTTCCAGACCAACATTCTGGCGCTGAACGCCGCCGTAGAAGCCGCGCGCGCAGGTGAGCAGGGCCGCGGGTTCGCGGTTGTGGCCGGTGAAGTTCGTACGCTGGCGCAACGCAGCGCGCAGGCAGCAAAAGAAATTAAAGGGCTGATAGATGATTCTGTCAGCCGTATTAATACCGGTTCAGTGCTGGCTGAAAGTGCCGGTGAAACCATGCACGACATGGTGAACGCCGTTACGCGTGTGACCGACATTATGGGCGAAATCACCTCGGCTTCTGATGAACAGAGCCGCGGCATTGAGCAGGTCGCACAAGCTATCACTGAAATGGATCGGGTGACGCAGCAGAACGCCTCACTGGTTGAAGAATCCGCGTCCGCTTCGGCGGCCCTGGAAGAGCAGGCAAGCCTGCTGACGCAATCTGTAGCGGTGTTTACGCTGAGCCAGACCGCAAATAACAGCGTGCGCCAGAACCCGGGCACTTCGGCAAGACTGCCTCTGTTGACTCCGAACCTTTCAGGTTCTAAAGCCGGTTCAGGTGGAGCGCAAAGTACAGATTTAACCGAAAACTGGGAAACCTTCTGAGTCACGTACATCGCATAATTATATAAGAAAGAGGGTGACGGTCAGGGCTGTCACCCAACGAGGTTATCCATGTTTAAGCACATCCGTGTGTCCACCTGCATGTTTTTGTTATTGTTAGTTTTTTTCGTTATGCAACTGGTCAGTAGCGGTTTATCGCTGCAAGCTGCCCACACGGATAAGTTGAATTTTGAGCAGATATCCAACACCGCTGAACAGCGTGATGCGCTCAGCCAGACCTGGTCATATTTGCTGCAAACCCGTAATACCCTGAACCGCGCGGCGACGCGTCTGGCGCTGAAACAGCCGCAGGATACCGTAACACAGCTGATGGGTGACGCTAAAAACAGCCTGAAAAGTGCTGAAGATTCTTACGCTGTTTTCCTGGCTCTGCCGCGCAGAACTGAAAAAGCCGCTGAACTGACGACCGTGAATAAAGCCAGCTACGAAGCGCTGCACGGTATGTTGCAGGTTCTGATTGATTCGTTATCGCGCGGCGACATGGACGGATTCCTCGCCAGCCCGACGCAGAAATATCAGGATTTGTTCCAGAAAGATGTCGGTAATTACACCGCTTATGTGGGCGGACGTTTCCAGCAGGCGCAAACGCAAACTGCGGATTCTTATCAGAGCGTGATGATCAACACCACCATCGTTACCGTGCTGTTGCTGGTACTGACGGCGCTGGCGCTGGTCGTAACCCGTCGCATTCTGTTCACTCCGCTGACTATCATGCGCGGCCATTTTGACCGTATCGGTGCCGGGGATATTTCCGCGCCAATTACGGTGGAAGGGCGCTACGAAATTAAAGTGATGCTCGAAAGCCTGCAACAGATGCAGCAGTCGCTGGCCGAAACCGTCCGCACCGTGCGCCATGGCGCTGACACGATGTTCTCCGGCCTGAAAGGCATTGCAGCCGGTAACACAGATTTGTCTTCACGCACCGAGCAACAGGCTTCGGCGCTGGAAGAAACCGCGGCCAGCATGGAAGAGCTGACCGCGACCGTGAAACAAAACGCCGAGAACGCCCGTCAGGCCACACAGCTGGCGCGTGATGCATCCAATACCGCAGAAAAAGGCGGCGAACTGACCGGCAACGTGGTGAGAACCATGAATGATATCGCCGGAAGCTCTAAGAAAATCAGCGCAATCACCAGCGTGATTGACGGCATCGCTTTCCAGACCAACATTCTGGCGCTGAACGCCGCAGTCGAAGCGGCGCGTGCCGGTGAGCAGGGTCGCGGATTTGCGGTCGTGGCCGGTGAAGTTCGCAGTCTGGCGCAGCGCAGTGCGCAGGCTGCCAAAGAAATTAAGGCGCTGATTGATGAATCTGTCAGCCGCGTCAGTCAGGGTTCTGTTCTGGTGGAATCCGCCGGTAACACGATGGATGACATCGTGCGCGCCGTGACCCGCGTTACCGACATCATGGGCGAAATCGCCTCGGCGTCAGACGAACAAAGCCGCGGAATCGAGCAGGTTTCGATTGCCGTGACACAAATGGATCAGGTGACTCAGCAAAACGCCGCGCTGGTTCAGCAGGCTGCTGCTTCCACGCACGCGCTTGAAATTGAATCTGAGAATCTGACCCGCGCAGTATCGGTGTTCCGCCTCGCCACCGCCGGGGGCGTGTTGCAACGCCGCAGTGGCCAGTCACAGGCCTTTACACCACGCCAGGTGGCTCAACCCACGTTACTTCCGGCTACCGCGCGAGCGGGTTCGGCAGATAACTGGGAAACCTTCTGACAGGCTAATTTGGATGAAGCGTCAATGGGGTTTCCGTCACACCACCTGTCCATTAATGGAGCTGCACCATGAATCAACCAGGCTCGCCAATGAGTGCTGATAACTCTTCGATCATGGCACAGATGATCCAGCGTTTACCGCTGTCAGATACGCATTTCCGCCGGATCAGTGAGCTGATTTATCAGCGGGCGGGAATTGTACTGGCGGATCATAAACGCGAAATGGTCTACAACCGCCTTGTCCGGCGGTTGCGGATCCTCGGGCTTAATGACTTCAGCAGTTACATGGCTTTGCTGGAGAGTGACAGCAACAGCCCGGAGTGGCAGGCGTTTATCAATGCACTGACCACCAACCTGACGGCATTTTTCCGCGAGGCGCATCACTTCCCGATTCTGGCGGAGCATGCCCGTTCGCGCCCAAATAATTACAGCGTCTGGAGTACGGCGGCATCGACCGGTGAAGAGCCGTATTCCATCGCCATGACGCTCAGCGAAGCACTGGGGCCGCGGATGGCAAACTGCCGCATTCAGGCCAGCGATATCGACACGCAGGTACTTGAGAAAGCGACGGCGGGCGTTTACCGGCTGGAAGAGCTGCGCACGCTCAGCCCGCAGCAGTTGCAGAAATTCTTCCTCAAAGGCACCGGCCCGCACAGTGGCCTGGTGCGTGTACGTCCCGAACTGGCGCAGATGGTGGCTTTCCAGCAACTGAATCTGCTGGCAAGCCAATGGCAGCTGAACGGTCCGTTTGATGCAATTTTCTGCCGCAATGTGATGATCTATTTCGATAAAGAAACACAGGAGAAAATTTTACGCCGATTTGTTCCGTTACTTAAACCGGGTGGCCTGATGTTCGCCGGACACTCCGAAAACTTCAGCCAAATCAGCCGGGAATTTTATTTGCGCGGCCAGACCGTCTACGGCCTCGCCAAGGAGAGGTAATGAATAAAATCAGAGTGTTGAGCGTCGATGACTCGGCGTTAATGCGTCAGCTGATGACGGAAATCATCAACAGCCATCCGGATATGGAAATGGTGGCGACCGCGCCGGATCCTCTGGTGGCGCGCGACCTCATCAAGAAATTTAATCCGGATGTTCTGACGCTGGATGTCGAAATGCCGCGCATGGACGGTCTGGATTTTCTGGAAAAACTGATGCGTCTGCGGCCGATGCCGGTGGTGATGGTGTCGTCGCTGACCGGTAAAGGCTCAGAAATTACGCTGCGCGCACTGGAACTGGGGGCGATCGATTTCGTCACCAAACCGCAGCTCGGTATCCGCGAAGGGATGCTGGCCTACAGCGAAATGATTGCCGATAAGATTCGTACGGCGTCAAAAGCGCGTCTCAACAAAAACGTCAACGTTGAGCAGCCACGCATTCTCAGCCATACGCCGCTTCTGAGCAGTGAAAAGCTGATTGCCATCGGGTCGTCGACCGGCGGCACCGAAGCGATTCGTCACGTGTTGCAACCACTGCCGCCGACCTGTCCGGCGCTGATGATTACGCAACATATGCCACCGGGTTTTACCCGCTCTTTTGCCGAACGTCTGAACAAACTGTGTCAGATCACCGTGAAAGAGGCAGAAGACGGCGAGCGCGTTTTGCCGGGCCATGCGTATATCGCACCGGGCGACAGACATATGGAACTGGCGCGCAGTGGCGCCAACTATCAGGTTAAGTTGAACGACGGGCCCGCGGTGAACCGCCATCGTCCGTCGGTCGACGTGTTATTCCGTTCGGTGGCGCAGTATGCCGGACGCAATGCCGTTGGGGTGATCCTGACGGGAATGGGCAATGACGGGGCCGCCGGCATGCTGGAGATGCACCGCGCAGGGGCGTATACCCTTGCACAAAACGAAGCCAGCTGTGTGGTATTCGGTATGCCTCGTGAGGCTATCGCGACCGGTGGCGTAAACGAAGTGGTGGATCTCAGTCAAATCAGTCAGCGGATGCTGGCACAAATATCAGCCGGTCAGGCATTACGTATTTAATTTTTCAGCCTCGCGGCTTAGCACCAAACCTTAGGAGTAGATAAAACATGGCCGATCCAAATCTGAGATTTCTGGTAGTTGACGATTTCTCTACCATGCGTCGTATCGTGCGCAACCTGCTGAAAGAGCTGGGCTTCAACAACGTTGAAGAAGCAGAAGATGGTGTCGATGCACTGAACAAACTGCGTGCCGGTGGTTTCGACTTCGTGGTATCCGACTGGAACATGCCAAACATGGACGGTCTGGATCTGCTGAAAACCATCCGCGCTGATGGCGCATTAGCCAAGCTGCCGGTGCTGATGGTGACGGCAGAAGCGAAGAAAGAAAACATTGTGGCAGCCGCACAGGCCGGTGCCAGTGGTTATGTTGTGAAACCTTTCACTGCGGCCACGTTGGAAGAAAAACTGGGCAAAATCTTCGAAAAACTGGGCATGTAGGAGCTGATTTATGGCAGAGATACCAATGCCTGCAAATGATGCGGCAACCGCGGGCGAGATTATCGCCCGCATTGGGCAACTGACCCGTATGTTGCGTGACAGTATGCGTGAACTTGGCCTGGATCAGGCCATTGCTCAGGCGGCTGAAGCCATTCCTGACGCGCGCGACCGTCTCGATTACGTCGTCACTATGACCGCTCAGGCCGCAGAACGCGCCCTGAACAGCGTTGAAGCCGCACAGCCACGCCAGAACAAACTTGAGTCTGGCGCGAAAAAGCTGGATAAGCGCTGGGATGAATGGTTCGAAAACCCGATTGAGTTATCGGACGCGCGCGAACTGGTCACGGATACCCGCAGCTACCTGAAAGAAGTCCCTGAGCACACCAGCTTTACCAATGCTCAGCTGATGGAAATCATGATGGCGCAGGACTTCCAGGATCTCACCGGTCAGGTGATCAAGCGCATGATGATTGTGGTTCAGGAAATTGAAAATCAGCTGCTGATGGTGCTGATGGAAAACATTCCTGAGCAGCAGGTTAAAGCCAAGCGTGAAAACGACAGTCTGCTTAACGGCCCGCAACTCGACGCCAACGGCGTCGGTGTTGTCGCTTCGCAAGAACAGGTCGACGACCTGCTGGATTCGTTAGGTTTCTGATGTGTTGGGGCTTTGTTGAATAAATCGAACTTTTGGCCGTAATCAGGATCAGATCACCACATTCCCGATCCTGTAGC
>NZ_JAEMGT010000159.1:0-2818 GCF_017655185.1 Rahnella sp. ChDrAdgB13
CAGAGACATGGGAAGGAAACATTGTAAAAAAAAACAGCATGTTACCTGACAACGCCTTAATGCGACAGAACCGTTTTAACATTTACTGCCAACCTGCGGATTTTGTAGTAATCTTTGCGAAACGATCCTTGCTCAGATCCTTGAGGGGGCTGAAATGTCGCAGGTAGTAAATTCAGATAATGTATCTGAAAGAACGAAACGTCCATACCGAAAGGGTAATCCGTTAAGTGGCGCAGAAAAACAACGTGATGCAATTGCACGTAAGCGCATGACACATAAAGAGCTGAAGGTTTTTATTGAACCGAAGACTAAAGACTTATTGTTGGACATATGTGCCAAAAACGGGCTTACGCAGAGCGAGCTTTTGTCAAAATTAATTGAACAAGAAGCAAGAAAGTAATGCGAATTACCTTTGTGTTGCCCTTTTAGGAGGGGAGTGCTAAATTACGGATCGTTAAGACTTTTTACAGGCTAGCCACGCCGTAAGGTGGCAGGGAACAGGTGTCTCGGTGATTTTTCCCGAAACCTGAAAAGCAAAAAGACCCGATAATCTTCCTCAACTTTGCCGGGCTGAAAAGATCAATCGGGGTCCCACTAAAACCGCATAGAAGCGTGCCTCTATGCGGGGAGTATAGTATCGTGCCCAAAAAAGTACAATACATTCCGTGCCTACTCCTTCTGTGCATTGTAAGTGCGGGAAGGCGTGAATAGGCAACAGATAACTGGTCATACCTCGCTACTGGTCGAACCAGGGCAACCTAAAAATACCCGTCGCGGCGAATCTAATGCCTTGCGTCGTGGCCAACCCAAAATCCACCGGCGTTATGCGCCTGAGTTGTGCTGTTCCGTTCCACGCGGAATGGCCTCTAAAGTTGTCGGTCGCTTGAAGAGTCATGACTGGCGTCGCAATAATGAATTGATTGCACTGCGCCGCGTCGGCCTCGTGCCTTATAAAAAACGCAACGATCCCAACTATGCCCCAAAACCGATGCGTATCCATGCCCGTTCAGAGATACGCGAAACCTTGACCGTGCTTTCGATGGCGATGGCGGCTAACTGTGACTATAACCCCGACAGTGATTACAACTTTGAAATCATGTTGCCGTTTGAGCAAATAGCGGCGGCCACGGGGACATTGCACGTCTATAACAACGGGCGAAAAGCCTATGACAGCGCGCTTGAAGGGTTATCTGTCATGGAGCAGCTGGGCTACGTCATCGTCAATCGTGATAGAGACACTGATACCGGGCAGAACAAGCCGTTACGCATCTGGCTGACGGATAAATTCTTTACGTCGCGCGGTATTCTGGTCGAAGAAATCCGCCAGTGGCTGGGGCAGTTCAAAATGTGGGCGATTAAAAACGGCCTGACCGAAAGCCTGCGCAGAAAATACGAACATCACCTGCTGCGGATAGAGCGCATTGGTATCAGCATCAAAGATAAGCACTCGTTGCGTAACCGGCTGAAGCAAATTAAACGCTGGGTAGTGAGTCCTGACCTGACGGCGGAGAAGCAGGCCAAAGTCTCGATGCTGGAAGGTGAGCTGGAGACCCTGCGTCGCCAGAATGACGAACGTCTTGATGAAGTTCTGGACTGTACGGCCAGTAACCTCCGGTCGCTGGCCAGAGCCAAGGCCAAGCGTCAGAATCCGTACTATCAGGCATATATTGCCTGGTCTACCAGTGCGAAGGTGATGCCGCATCAGGTTAATTCGCTTGAACAGACGCTGAGCCAGGCGCATCCCGGACTTCGGCACAGCGACCCTGAAACGTTTTACCGGTTGCTGCTCGAGCGCGCCGGCGCGCTGTAAAAATCCCTGAAGAAGCATTTCTCTACCGTGGCAGCTGCGCGGGGCTTTCCCGTGTCTGCAATTTGCCAGTTCGCCGCTGTCACTCCTCTGATTTTCCTCCTCGCCGCCTGTTAACCCACCCCTGTCACCAAATCTGATATCGAACGGTCATTTTTCGGGCTGCTTTTGCACGGAGGTAAACCATTAACTTCGAACAGTAAAATTAACTTCGAAACCTATACCTTGTTTATTATTAATTCCGAACGTTATTCCTGAACAAAATAAGCCCTTTAAAAAGGGAGTATTTTCCGTTGCGGCTAACGCGCGCACTCTAAAGTACCTCTCTGTTACGGGCAAAAAACCATCCCCAAAACAACAAAGTGCAAACTGGCCAAAAGAAGAAATGCCTCCCACCGCACGCGGCGGGCCCCAACACCCACAACTTAGTTACAGCATTCATCTAGTCAACCAATGCGCCCGTGCAAATCTGTAACCACAGCACGAAACCCAGCCACTGCAAAGCGGCGCCCTCCCGGCCAGAGGCCGGAATGGTGTCGCTTTATCAATGGATGTTGTAACTAGTGGGTGCTGAGTTGCTGTAAGTAGTGTCGCGGAAAGGTTTGTGTACACGCCCGTAAGCGCCTAAAGGCGCTAACGCGGAGATACGCCACGGTTACGGCCTCTGGCCTTACCGTGACCACTCCGACGGCGCACAGATGCCTATCATGGCTGATAGTGGGTATGGTCTGGCAGGGCGAAAGGGGGGGATTGGTGAAATCTATCAAACCTGGGCGGCTGCGCCGCGTCTCGGCGACCTTCAACATAAGTTAAATCAAACATATTCTCTGTCGCCTCTATGCCCTAACGGGCATGACAACCTTACACCATACAAATACGATAGAGAATCATTCTCGCGACAATAATTATTAACTCTCGTGGATAGTTATATGCACTTTATACGGTTCTGTCGCATTAAGGCGTTGTCAGGTAACATGCTGTTTTTTTACAATGTTTCCTTCCCATGTCTCT
>NZ_JAEMGT010000160.1:0-2271 GCF_017655185.1 Rahnella sp. ChDrAdgB13
TTACCTATTGGCTGCCTGAAAAACAGGCAGAGCACCTTTTTCCGATCAGCTGCCGTTAATGCGACAGAGCCTATAGCTGTGTTCATAAGCCGGAACCTAGGCAAGATACGACAAGATATGTAAAAGTAACTCAAGACACCAAAAGATACCTTTAAATACCATAAGATATCTTTTGATATTTAAAGATATAACATTTATGATGTTATCAAAAGATATCTTCTGGTATCGCTATTGTGGTGATATGAGATATCTTTTGATACTTGGAGATATCACATGCCTACTGTTACCTTTATAAGTCCCAAAGGCGGGGTGGGGAAAACTACGTCTTCACTTATATTCGCTACACAGCTTGCTAAGAGAGGTGTTGGCGTTTCGGTTATAGATGCAGACCCAAATTACCCAATCCAAAAATGGTCAACCGGTGGCCACTGCCCAGATAACGTCCATGTAGTTTCAGATGTAACTGAAAATAATATAGCCTCTAAAATCAGGGCGGCGGCGGCAGTTGACCCAATTGTAATCGTTGACCTGGAGGGTACGGCAGCCAAAATTGTGGTTCATGCATTACAGGAAGCTGACTTTGTCGTTATTCCAATGCAAGGTTCATTACTCGATGCGGAACAGGCAAGTAGGGCGATAACACTGGTTAAGGATCAAGAGCAGGCTGTCAGAAGACACGTTCCGAACTATGTATTACCATTCTCGATCTTAATGACTCGAACTCCTCCTGCATATCAAACAAGAAACATGGCGAGTTTGAGAAAAAGTTTAAACGATAACGGTATCCCCGTATTCGACACAATGTTAACTGAAAGAGAAGCGTTCAAATCAATGTTTTTCTTCCAAAAACCTCTGAATGCATTAAGTACTTCGGAGGCACCTGGAATAGATAAAGCCATAGCGAATGCGGATGCATTCGCAGCTGAGTTAATTTCAAGATTATCACCGGAGGGCTAATTATGGCCGATTTACCTGAGCGTGTTGATGCTTTTGCTAATCTGGATAAATTTAAACCAAAAGCAACTTCTAGACCAACAGTAAACGATGAGGATATCGAAAAGATATCTAAAGATAACGGATTCCCATCTCGAGAAGCTCATCCATCCGCAGCACAAAAACGGCCTCGCTTTAATTCAGGTGAGTCCAAAAGACAGTTGAATATAAAGGTTACAGAAAGTAGCTTTCAAAGGTTTTATGATCTCGCAGAAAAACGTGGCATTCGAGTTCTTGGTGATCTTTTTGAACAAGCTATAACTGCACTTGAAGAGAAAGATGGCCATGAGAGCCGGTGACTTTCTCCCAGCCCAAAACTGCAAGATTCGGTAGTTTCGGGGGATACCAGTGCGAAGTCTGGGAATTGGGGGCTGAACAGCCCTGGTCGCAGTTGCCACAACCACCAAAACCTGACTGGGTAAGTTTGCCATGAATCGGATAACCGCCCTGGCTTACGCTAGGTGTAACGGCTCGCAATCGTAATCACACGGGCTCGCAATCAGCGCGATTTTGAGCTCACATTAACTGACAATGAAAATCCTCCCAGGCTCACATTAAGTGACAATGAGCTCGCATTTACTTTCTCCGGCTCGACATCCATTTCCCCCGGCTCACAATAACTGCAAATGAAAAACGTCATATTGGTAGCCCCACCGCCAGCATTCTGTCACGTAGCTCTGCCGTTCGAACCGGGTCGAGTTGATGGTTGAACATTGCTCTGATTTCTGCCGGTTTAGCGTCAAACTGCTCAACCATATCTTTCAGCCGGTAACCATGACGCGTTAATGTCGGCTCCAGGTCGTCAAGCTGGCGGGAGAGCACCGATTCAACCAAGGCGGCAGTTATTGGTTTTTCTCCCGTCAGATAACCCGCTTCCAGGGCCAGTGTCAGATGTTGCTGGACCTGCAGCGGCGTACGCAGTTTCATTGCCAGCAGATCGATGGCGTCGGCGGTCAGAATGTCTTCGGGTTTGCCTTTCGAACTGGATTTCAGCAGCCACTGAATATATTCCCGTTGGCTACCGGCGATACCATCCAATGTGAAAATATCAGTGCGATAACCTATCTCCTCCATTGTCGGACGCCGCAGGTCATTGCGCAGTTTTGGATGACCGGCCAGAACAACTGACAGCCGGCCGCCACCGTCCTCCACTACTTCCATCAGCCTTTTGAGTCCGATCAGTGTATGGCCGTTCAGGTCATGCGCCGGCTCTGTCGCATTAACGGCAGCTGATCGGAAAAAGGTGCTCTGCCTGTTTTTCAGGCAGCCAATAGGTAA